>JAAEPL010000576.1 GCA_024232675.1 Planctomycetaceae bacterium | reverse complement strand
TGGGCAACGGATGACCTCCGCCAGTGCGCGTTTCTTTGACTGGATGTAGATACCATGTCAAGCAAATGGCGCAAATGCCAATCTCGAGATGTTTTTGGCAGAAGATATCCAGGAAGCATTCCCTAGCAGGTCACAATAGTGAACTAAGTTCCACGGCAGCACCGCTTTCGGAAGCGAAATGCCCCATTTCCCCAAAACTTGCTAACAGCAACAACCGCGTTCCACGTGAAACTCTACCCATAGACCGTAAATTGCCTAGAGGGTTCCACGTGGAACCCCCTAGATGGTTTAACACAAGTTCACAGAGCGTGAATTTGTCAAAAATTGTTGCCGATGAAACTAACGACTGAGTGGGTTAACGATCAAACCACTCAAGAGCTTGGGATAGAAGTAAGTGCTTTTAGCTGGCATCCTCTCCCCAGCTTCGCTAATCAACCTAACGTGATCGATTGTCGCAGGCATAACGATCGTCACCAACTCAAACCGCCCTGCCGTACCTTCCTGGCCGGTAGCATCGCGGCCGGCAGCATCACCATGCGAAATTCCGTCGACTACCTCTTCGATCGAGCGGACATATTTAGGAGTGGGAGTCTCTTTCAGACCAAGCAAATCAGGCATCACCAACTCATGCAAAATAGAAACACCCAGCTCACGCCAGGCCTCCGTTTGATCCGCCAGCCGTTCTGCCATCATTTCGGCGCCGCTGGCATTCATTTTCGCTAGCACCCACTGATCATCCTCTGCGCAGTAGAACGCCATTTGTCCCTGAATGTCGTCCACCATGATTTTTTCCCAAATTCCCTCGGCTTGGGCGGCACCTTTTCCTGCCAGAGTGCAATCAAATACGGAACCCAGCTTTGCGATCAGCGTCGCGGAATCCATGACAGGAACACCACGCCATAATCGGTGTGTGGGCAATACGATCATCCCTGGATCATTCATGCTAATACAGCACATTGATACGTAATTAGCCGGATGATCGGCCGGAAGTGGATTTTCAGCGTTCAGCTCTTTTTGGTAGTTCAGAGCTGTTTCGTAGCGATGATGGCCATCCGCAATATAGAGCGCTTTTGAGGCCATCAAGCTAGAAGCGTTGGCAATCGCTGAAGGGTCAGTAACTGGCCACAATTGGTGCACGACACCGTATTCATCGGTCGCTTGGTGCGGAGTACGATCTTCAATGGCCGCTTCCAGGCACTCCTGCGTTTTATTCTCTTCATCCCCATAGATCGCGAATATTTGACTGGTATTGCACCCCGTAGCCCGCGTCAAATTCAAGCGATCCTGCTTGGCTTTAGAGTGGGTTTGCTCGTGGGGATATATTCGTCCCTCGCCGAAAGCCTCTAATTTCACTCGCGATATAAAGCCTCTGCGCGTTACCTGTTCGCCGTTTAATTCGAATACCTGATGGTAGACGTAAATTGCCGCCTTGGGGTCTTGAGCCATGACCCCTTCCCGCAACCACGTTCGAATAAACTTGGCAGAGCGCTTGTAATGGTCCCCCTCGTGGTCCCCCGGTTCTTGGCGGTTAAGGATTACCCGCACGATGTTTGCTGGATGTCGCTTGTACAATTCCGTTTGCATCTCGGTATTGATCACGTCGTACGGGGGCGCACAAACGTCACTTAAATTACCGACATGTGACATATCATACCGATAGGCTCGGAAGGACTGGATATCTGCCACGCTGGTTCACCCTCGTTGAGATAGGACTTTGAAAAACAGCCAACACCGCCATAACGCCACAAGTGCTAGCAGTGCTGTTAGTTTAAGAACCGATGCCAAAGGCAAAAGGGGTGACTAAAAGACGTTGCGGAAAAGGGCCTCGAAAAGAATTAGCCCTACCGCGTGAACACCATAGCCACGCAACACCCAGACTGATCGGCGTCGTGCGATGATTTGGGGGTATTTGCCCGATTGCATTATGGAGCACGGTCGTTGGGCAGAATTGAGATATTGAGCCGATCGCCAATTATCTTGGAAAAGCAGTCATTTGGGCCCATTCGCTAGTCGACAAAAAAAGCCCCGACATCTCTGTCGGGGCTTTGAAATTAGCGTGTGAATCGCACTGCGATGTTAGCAGGTCGATTAATACCGGTAGTGTTCGGGCTTGAATGGGCCTTCCGAGGGAACACCGATGTATTCCGCTTGCTTGTCTGTCAACTTGGTTAATTTGACGCCGATTTGGTCCAAGTGCAGGCGGGCGACCTCTTCATCCAAGTGCTTCGGAAGAACATGGACTCCCAACTCGTACTTGTCAGTCTCTCGCCACAGGGCCATTTGAGCCAACGTTTGGTTGGTAAAGGAATTACTCATCACGAAGGATGGGTGACCGGTTGCACAGCCAAGGTTCACTAGGCGACCTTCGGCGAGCAAGATTACAGAGCGGCCATCCTTGAAGGTGTATCGGTCCACCTGTGGCTTGATTTCCTCTTTCTCAATCTCACCACTGGCAACTCGGCTTTCCAACCAATCCACGTCGATTTCGTT
>JAAEPL010000575.1 GCA_024232675.1 Planctomycetaceae bacterium | reverse complement strand
TGGCTTTGAAGAGTTCTTTGGTAACCTTTACCATCTAAATACCCAAGAAGAATCCGAGCAAAGAGATTATCAACACTTTGCTAAACAATATTCGGGTAATGTTGAAGATTATGAAAATAAGTTTGGTACTCGCGGTGTGGTGCGTTCATACGCAACAACAAAACATGATCCAACGGTCGATCCTCGCTTTGGTGTTGTAGGTAAACAAACCATTGAAGATACTGGCCCACTCACCCAAGAGCGCATGAAAAACTTTGATGAAGGTGAAGTTATCCCCAAAGCGCATGCCTTTATGAAAAAAGCCCAAAAAGATAACAAACCCTTCTTTGTCTGGCTAAATACCAGCCGCATGCACTTGTATACACGCCTAAGTGATAAGTGGCGTTATGCTGCTGAAAAGTATACTTCAGAAGCCGATTATCATGGTTCAGGTATGCTGCAACATGATCATGATATTGGTTTAGTGTTAGATTTCCTTAAAGAAAACGGCTTAGATGAAAATACCATTGTTTGGTATTCTACTGATAATGGACCAGAGCATAGCTCATGGCCACATGGTGCC
>JAAEPL010000574.1 GCA_024232675.1 Planctomycetaceae bacterium | reverse complement strand
GCGCCTAATCGAGAGCAGAAACTGGGGACTCGAGGGGCCAGCCATCAGCACTCATCAAGTCACGGGAACCATCGAGAACCCCGAAACGATCGAAATCCCCCTTGAGGTCACCTCCAATACGATTCGTGAGTTTGCGGTGCAGGAGAAACAGCCGAACAACGGAAACCTCAAAGCACTTTGGGATGCGCACAATACGTGGAAGAAAGAAAACGGCTACGGCCACCCGCCCGCTATCTGGATCGACTGGGTGGAGTTGGAAGGGCCCCACAGTTCCACCCGTAACAGTTCCACCCGTAACAGTGCCACCCGTAACAGTGCCACCCGACAACGATGGAAGCAACGCCGCGAAGTCGAACTGCACGCCAATGCAAAAGTCGGTGGCACGTACAACGGCTACTTCAAAGGTGGCCATGAAAATGCGAAAGCATTTTTGGAAACCGGAAAGCCACAGAAAGGTATCACTGATGAACAGGAAGCAAAATTCCGCATTCGTCAATTTGAAGAACAGGGCCCAACCTTCCGCCGGTACCTTGATGATCCGCTGACAAAAACGGGATCTTTCCTGACGATATCAAACGTCAATCGAGAAGAATTCATTGCGTTGCCACCGGAACATCCCACCGGTTGGCAAAAAAGCGAGCACGTGGTCGAAACTCTGCCGGCGGGTGACTACAAGCTGAGATTTCGCATCGGTGCCATCAAGGGCACGCCGAGCGAACGTCACTTTGTGGATCTTGGTACCGTGTTGGGGAAGGACCAATTCAAGCAGTTGGCGACCTTTCAGATCACGGGCTCAACGGACGAGCCACAGACCATCGAAGTACCGGTCCAGCTTTCGGTCAACGGTCCACGCAAGTTCGCTTTGCGTGAAAAGCGAGATCCGAAAAATGACAACCAACGCGACAAGGCCGCCAGGCAGGCAACCGGACTTGGGCCAGTTCCGGCCCTCTGGATTGACTGGGTCGAATGGGAAGGTCCTTACGACAGTCCCTCAACAGGCTCACCGTTGCAGACGATTCTCGCGAAGCATGCAAACGCCTCAAACGTCGAACCAGCTCCGGGGACGGACAAGTCTCATGCTGTCGCGACAACACAAAT
>JAAEPL010000573.1 GCA_024232675.1 Planctomycetaceae bacterium | reverse complement strand
CATCCTAGATGTTTCTGAATGCTATCATCAAAAATGATTTCACCAGAGGTCTGAAAAATCGTATTTAAAACCTTCTAGGGCGTTTGTACGAGGAGTTAGAGTCGATTTCGAGACAGAGGCATCCTAGATGTTTCTGAATGCTATCATCAAAAATCCTTTCACCAGAGGTCTGAAAAATCGTATTTAAAACCTTCTAGGGCGTTTGTACGAGGAGTTAGAGTCGATTTCGAGACAGAGGAATCCTAGATGTTTCTGAATGCCATCATCAAAAAATCCTTTCACCAGAGGTCTGAAAAATCGTATTTAAAACCTTCTAGAGCGTTTGTACGAGAAGTTAGAGTCGCTTTCTAGACAGAGCATCCTAGATGTTTCCGAATGCTATCATCAAAAATACTTTCACCAGAGGTCTAAAAAATCGTATTTAAAACCTTCTAGGGCGTTTGTACGAGGAGTTAGAGTCGGTTTCGAGACAGAGGCATCCTAGATGTTTCTGAATGCTATCATCAAAAATCCTTTCACT
>JAAEPL010000572.1 GCA_024232675.1 Planctomycetaceae bacterium | reverse complement strand
GACTTGGGGTTTCCCCGACTCGTCATAAAGACTGAACCAGGCAAAGAACCAGTCATCATCCTCATCCAACCAAATCAAACGGCCCGCCAACGCACCCTGGGTTTTGTCGCTGCCATCAAGGGACACATTTCCGAACAACTTAAAAGGCTGGGCTTGTAACGCGGCTACAATCGCCATCGCTTGCGTCACACGTGGTTCCATCTTGGCTTCCACCAAATCTAGTTGTTTCGCCGTCTGCTTGGCATCAATCTCCCAAAATTTTTCGCCATCGAACAGAAACGCAATCTTTTCATTAGCGGTTTGCCAATCCACACGAAACCGACCGTCATGGGAAACAGTTATTTTTTGCGTTCCGAATTTTTCTTGATCACGCAGAACCTCATCTTCTATTTGCCACATCATGGGTGGAGGTTCGGCAACCACCGTATATTCCTGCCATTGATCCAACATGCGATTCGCCGCTTGCCCATTTAGCTTTGCATTCAAGCTCACTCCCGATTCATTCATCAGGTGTTTTAGTAAACCGGATTCATTGGGCACTCCGGGTTTCCCATCAGAATCCGGCGTTTCGCCGGGGCCTTTCTCAGCATCTTTTTCCGCGTCATCCTGAGGAGGCCCAGGAGAGGGTTGCTCCTCGGGAGCAGGAGCTTCGGCAGGGGCTCGAAAATCGTAAGGCAGCCCAAACAAACGCACCTGGAACCGCAGTTCCTGCCCGTCAGGTTTTCTTATTTGCAAATCCGCTGGCCAATCTTCAGGGTACGTACAGATCAAGTTTTTGAACTGATTGGCGTGGGTGATCGACTGACCCTCAAACTCCAGTAATTCATCGCCGAGTTCCAATCCAGCCACGGCGGCAGCCGAATCAAGATCCAACGTTGAACAGATGACCTTGCCCCCCCGATTGGAAAATGAGGCGTCTAATGTTCCGTGCTCAACAATCTTGGTGGCTAATAAATCAGGCAGAAAGTTTTTGATTTGATTGATACTGATCGCGTATCCCAATCCGACATTGACGCGTCCGCGATCGCGAAAACTACCGCGACCATTAATCCCAATCACATGCCCCTGCATGTCAAACAGCGGGCCTCCCGAATTCCCGGGATTAATGGAACTGTCAATTTGAATGCAATTCCCATAAACCAGCTGTGTGCCTTGTCCCTCTTGGAACCTCTCAACACCACTGACGACTCCCAAAGTCACCGTCGGTACTTGGTCCTTGGCCAACAGAAATGGGTTTCCCATGGCGAGTGCCCAGTCGCCCACTTTCACTTTGTCAGAGTTACCCAAGGGAGCCCATGGAAACGCGTCTCTCCCTTTCAACTTGATGACGGCGACATCTCCACCTGGATCCGTCCCAATCAATTCCCAGTCATAAAGTTTCCCATCGTTGAGGCCGCCAAAACCACGCATGCCAGCACCTTCGATGACATGGTGATTTGTGAGTGCAATTCCGCTGGGGTCAATGATCACCCCCGATCCCCCCCCCTGACGGCTAGGCCCATAAATGGCAACGACACTACCCACCACTTGATTAATAAGCTGCACGCGAACATTTTCGAACTCACGAACCGCTTTCATTTCCGCGTCGGTGAGCGGGGCTTCGGTCTCTTGCGCCCACACTGTCGCCGTGCCCAAAGTGGCGAACAAAGTCCCCGCCAAAACCATTAAGAGACCGCGTCTCTGGCAAACCAATGCGGTGAAATACGTCATGGGAGCTTTCCTCAATAAGAGACTCTAGTTGCCGATTTTCAAGAACCGTGCGTTAGCCCAATTCACATGATCGCTTAGGTCAAGATGACGCCCATTTCGAACCACCAGCGAAATCTTTTGTATTCCCGAGATATCCAAATCAATTGCCTTGGCTTCGTCTCGTCCGCTCAGCTGGCTTTCCCAAAGCTGTATTCCATCCCCCCAGACGGATACTTCACAGTCGCCTTTTCCCGCCGTTTCTGCCGCAATCCCAACCGTCGCCACAAACCGATTAAATCCATCGGGATTTGCGAACTCCAGCCGACTCGCAGCATGGGTACCAATTCCCTTTCCATACCCAATCGTCTTTCCCTGCTCCCAGGAATAAATACTTAAGGGTTGGCGACGCACACTTAAATCCCTTTGCCAAGTGAACGGCAGCGTAACCATGGGAATGCACTCCGCCTCCAATGGTTCTAAGTCGGAGAGGTAGGTAACACGGTCCGAACTTAGAGAAATAGAGGCCACTTGCTCAAACGGAATGGCAATGGTTGCATTGCCGGGCACTCCCAAACTTAACAGCCCGCCCTTTAATTCAGTAACCACACCACCAAGAGTGGAACCGTTGGTCAGTGTCACCAACCCCATGGCGCCTTCAGGCAGTTTAGGTTTGAGATCGGCAGTTACCACCGCCACGACTCTCTCGCGAGAAACGGAACGCGAACGCCCACCATAATTCATCGTTACTTTGGCATCCGAAATCGCCTCTAAAATACCGCCGACTCGTCCCTGACCGTCTTTGGTGCGAGCGATCAGTACATCTTCTTCCAAGGAGCGATTTTCCAAGGCACGATCGTAGCGAGCCCGATCCGCCTCCTGATTGAACAGTATCCCTCGAATCGAATCTGGTGGCATAACCCAAGTGTTAAAAACGGCATCGACTTGAAACTGTTCGCCATCGAAGAGGATATCTTTCACACCACATACGCCGCCCGTTACCAACGAGATTTGCACCGGGTCTTTTTGGCGTACTAGGCTTCGTTTGGCATCAATTATCACCAAATCAGCTAGATCAAACTCCTTGCCCTGACCGTACACGACTCCGTCCACCACACGGTCAATCGAGAATTCCACTTGCTCACCGGTGATCCGCGTCACCGTCACTGGGTGTGACAACTGAGCCATGATCGCGTGATTGCAAAGCAAAAGACCGAAGAGACTCAGGCAGACAAGCGGCAATTTCATGTGCATTCCAAAAAAACGAGCCAGGTCAAAGTTGTTTCGCAAAAGCAAAAAAAAGACACTCGCCACAATGGGTCGAGTGTCTCTATTATCTCGTAATTAATTGGGCAAAAACAGGGCTTCCACCTAACTATTTGTCGCTGTCATTTCCCGACGTTTTACCGTAGTACTTCTCTACAACTCTTTTGTAGCGAGCTGGCAGACGTTCTTTCACCGCGTTATTGGCAGGATCACGGGAGCGATCACGTAACTGGCTCCATGGACTGGCCGGGCCATCATCGTAAGAGCGACGCACCACACCGTTTGAGTTGTTACTGGCGCCTCCCGAATCAGACTTCCCTTGTCCTTTTTTGCCAGAGGATCCCTTTGCTTCCTTGCCTTGTTTATTTTCGGAGTTCTTCTTGCTGTTGCAGTTACTGCACTCTTTCTTTTCTTCTTTCTTAATCAACTTCCCGAGCATCGACACAACTCTTTCCTGCTGCGTCTGTGTATCCTCGTTAGTATTTTCAATTTCCAACCGTCGACGGGAGTAGTCCATTCTTTGCAATACGTCAGTCATGGTGCCTTCCTCAACTTTTTGTATTGTCTGGATTTGCCGCCAAGCCGCTACACGAAGTCTCTCCGGAGCGTTTTCATATTCGTTAAGGAATGCCGTAAAGGACTTAATCGCACGTTGATTCTCCAACAGGCTGGCCTGGGCAACGCCTGAGAAGTAAACCGCTGGTCCCGTGTGCAAGGAATGATTTAGCATGTCACTGGAAAGCGTTTCCAGAATTGGCAACGCGGCTTCATGCTGCTGCTCATTCATCAGTGAACGGGCTAAAAAGAACGATGCATCTGCTGCCAAGAATTTATCCTGCGAACTCAAAAAAGGCTTCAACTGCTGGATAGCCGAAGCAAGTTCTTCATCCTGAGTTGACTCCAAAGCAGTTCCGTAAGCAGGGTAGATTTTCGTTAAGCCCCCGGTCACGGTTTCGGATTTTGTGTACTCATCTTCCCACAACTCGTTGACGAGTATTTTCACTTCTTGTTTGAGATTGTCGTCGATGCTCAAGGCATCCACGTGAGCAAGAAAGTCTTTCACGATCTGGTCACCGCTTTTGGGATCATCAGCGGACAAAGTTCCACTGCCTAGCGAAACCATGAAGACTGCAATAAGCGACAGCCACATTTTCGATTTCTGAATCATGAGAATCCTGCGGTACAAATTTTGTAAATGGGTGGGAAGTTCCACGGCGAAACAAACAGGTTTACTTTTCCATCATCCGCGTCATCATCTCCACGATATCGATTTGACGCAGGCGGATGCTATCCAATTCCCTTGCCAATGCACTTTCAAGTTTACCGTCGGGACGAATCAAGTCAAATTGACGCGTTAAACGATTAACACGTAACTGAGCGGCCCGCAGCATCTTAAGTTCTGCCGATTTCTGCAATAGTGGCTGGTTGCCACCACCACCGCCGCCGCCACCACCGCCGCCGCCTTTGCCCTGTTCGCGGGACTTTTTGAGCGATTCCAGCATTTCCTCGATGCCAGCTTCAATCTCCCCTTGCAGCAACTGTGTCAACGGTCCTGCTTGTTCCGATTCCAACAATTGGGCAACGCGTGTTAAATCTTCGCGAATTTGCTGGACCATCTCTGGAAACACGATGCTGGTTCCGTCCTCAAGCAATAAGTCGTAAGCCTGTTGCCCCAGTTCACCAATCTCGACTTCCTCAGTGCTTAAACGCAACATCGTTAGCAAATCCCGGCGGCGAAGTTTACCAAGATAACTCTTTTTTTCATCCAGCTCGGTCGTTACCACCGAGACCAACTGCTGACGAAACAACATTTCGCGAAAACGCGCCTCCAGCCTGGCAAGCTTCTCCTCGCGCGTCTCTTCACGCAATTGATCAAGTCGCTCCTCAATTTCACGCAACGCCTGCTCCAACTCCTCTTCTGCCTTTTCCTGTTGTCGCTTTGCCCTCTGAGCCTCTTGCTCACTCAAATCGTCGGAGGCATTTTGCATGGCTTTTTGAGCCCGCTGAACACTCTGTTGCCCAGGTTGCTTCCGTTGTTGATTTTGACTCGAACTTCCTTGTTGGCCTTGTTGGCCTTGCTGTCCTTGCGAATCACCACCTTTCGGCGCCTTTTCCATGTCCCTTGCTAAATCATCCGCCTTGCGCTGAGTGCCGCGTTGCTCTTCTGCCATTTTTTCGAATGCTTCTGGAGGAAGCGACGCGATGCGGCGTTTTTCTTTTTCCAAATCACCCAACGCCGATTTCAAATCTTCGAGTGCCTTTTCTTCCGCCCGCTTGGCAACTGCCGCACGCCCCTCCGTCAGTTTCTCCTCAGCACGCTGCTGATTCGCGGCGGCGTCTTCCAATGGTTGCTGACCGGGTGATTTCGACTGACCCGATTTCGACTGACCCGATTTCGACTGACCCGATTTCGACTGGCCCGATTTCGACTGGCCCGATTTCGACTGGCCCGATTTCGACTGACCTGATTTATCTTTTGACGCTTCCGCTTCCCCCACAGCGTCCTTTTCGGCATCGGGGCCAGCGATCTTTTTGGCCAAACTTTCAGTCTGCTTCCGAAGTTGGAATTGTTTGTCCGCAACCCGATCTAAGGCCTGTAAACCACGCCCGCTATTTGCGGCGGTTTCTGCGATCACATTGGTTTGCTTTTTAATCAGATCCTGCACAGTCGCAATCTGTTCCTGCAAATCCTTGAGTGTCTTATCCTTGTTCGCGATTTTATCGGTTTCTCGGGTTTGCTTTTGCTGTTCCTTTTTGATTTTGACAATTTGCTGCTGCCATTTCTTGAGCTGTTCGATCTCTTCCTGGCGGTCGAGTTTATCGTCTTTATCGTTGAGCAGTAGACGCACTAGT
>JAAEPL010000571.1 GCA_024232675.1 Planctomycetaceae bacterium | reverse complement strand
TGCATCAGGTTGGCCGTTGCCATTTTGATCGAGATAGATCGTCCAGCCCCGGAGGCCAGCCTCGTTGTTGTTCTGTTTTCCATCACCATTCTCGTCACGCCATTTGGTGCCAAAGATGGCGCCGGTCGGAATGAACTTGTTTCCAAAATCGACTCCAGTGACCGGGTTCCCGTCGATGCTAATCGAATGGGAGCCATCGCGGGGGAAGGTTTGCTCCCAGCCCTGCTGCAACACTTCGCGAACGATATAGTTGCCATCCGGCAGATTTGTGAACTGATAACTTCCATTTTGACCGGTTACCGTTGACGGTTCGCCTGCATCAGGTTGGCCGTTGCCATTTTGATCGAGATAGATCGTCCAGCCCCGGAGGCCAGCCTCGTTGTTGTTCTGTTTTCCATCACCATTCTCGTCACGCCATTTGGTGCCATAGAGGGCGCCCGTCGGCAGGGACCTGCTCCCAAAGTCGACTCGAGGGTCTGGGTTTCTGTCGATGCTAATCGAATGGGAGCCATCGCGGGGGAAGGTTTGCTCCCAGCCCTGTTGCAACACTTCGCGAACGATATAGTTGCCATCCGGCAGATTTATGAACTGATAACTTCCATTTTGGCCGGTTACCGTTGACGGTTCGCCCGCATCAGGTTGGCCGTTACCATTTTGATCGAGATAGATTGTCCAGCCGGCGAGCCCAGTCTCGTTGTTACTCTGTTTTCCGTCGCCATTCTCGTCACTCCATTTGGTGCCATCGATGGCGCCGGTCGGAATGAACTTGTTTCCAAAATCGATTCCAGTGACCGGGTTTCCGTCGATGCCAATCGAATGGGCTCCATCGCGGGGGAAGGTTTGCTCCCAGCCCTGTTGCAAT
>JAAEPL010000570.1 GCA_024232675.1 Planctomycetaceae bacterium | reverse complement strand
GGTTACTAAATCATCAACCAGCACTCCCAAATAGGCCTCATTCCGATCAAGGACTAATGCTCGATTACCGGCCAACGCAAGTGCGGCATTGGCGCCGGCCAAAAGCCCTTGCCCCCCGGCTTCCTCGTAACCCGTCGTACCATTGATTTGTCCGGCGAAATAAAGGCCCTGAATGTTTTTGGTTTCCAGCGTATTCCGCAATTGGTCAGGCGGGCAAAAATCGTATTCCACGGCGTACCCGTAGCGCATGATCTGTGCATTTTCGAGTCCCGGAATCAGGCGAAACATCTGATCCTGAACGTCTCGAGGCAGGCTGGTAGAGATTCCATTCACGTAAACTTCCTGAGTCGCTCTTCCTTCCGGCTCCAGAAAAAGTTGATGACGTGACTTATCCGCAAACCGCACGACCTTGTCTTCAATCGAGGGACAATACCGAGGGCCGTTGCTTTGAATCTCGCCGCTATAGATGGGCGCCCTCTCCAAATTTGCCAAAATCAGCTCATGAACCTGCGGGTTCGTCCATGTGATCCAGCAGGGGATTTGCTCAATCTGAAAATTCTCTGTCAGGAACGAAAAGGGGCTGGGGTTTTCATCACCCGGTTGAATTTCTGCTTTGTCGTAATCTATCGTTCGTCCATTCAGTCGAGGCGGCGTACCCGTTTTGAATCGATCCAGTCGAAATCCCATCCGGTTCAAAGAACCGCTGATGCCTTTGGTGGTTCCTTCCCCGGCTCGTCCCCCCGCCGTTTTGGCTTCGCCGGTGTGCATAATGGCTTGTAAAAATGTGCCCGTCGTGAGCACAACTTTGGAAGCTAAATATTTAGCGTTTCCCAAAACGGATACGCCGATCACGTGTTGCTTATCGCCAACGGATTCAGTGAGAATGGAATCGACAATTTCTTGCCTTAGGGAAAGATTTTCTTGGTCTTCCACCGCCAACTTGATCCAGTTCTGGTAAGCCTTTTTATCCGCTTGTGCACGCGGGCTATGCATGGCTGGGCCTTTCCGCAGATTCAGCATGCGGAACTGAATACCGGTGGCATCGATGGCTTGCCCCATTAACCCACCAAGGGCGTCTATCTCCCGCACCAAATGCCCCTTGGCGACGCCACCAATCGCTGGGTTACAACTCATCTGCCCGACGGTATCCAAATTGGTCGTGAGCAAAACTGTCTTGGCGCCTAAACGTGCTGCCGCGCATGCGGCTTCTGTGCCAGCGTGCCCCGCGCCTACGACAATCACGTCAAAGTGATAAGTATTCTCTGCAGACATAAAAAAATCCTGCTCCCATTGGAAACACTGAGTGAAATGACAAGTGAGTGGGCCCCCATTTCTCGTCAAAAGCAGTCTTCAGCCCCAACCAAAGGACTATTCAGACCGAGCGTTGATGGCTTTGGAAAGGCAATCAATGATATCCGTCGAAATCATAGCCACCACCGACTTTTGCTGAGCCGCTATGTCGGCGGCCCGCCCATGAAGATAACAGCCTAACACGGCGCTTTCCCAAGCCGAAAGGCCTTGGCCGATTAATGCGGCAATCATTCCGGTCAAAACGTCACCGCTGCCGGCGGTCGCCATCCCAGGATTACCTGTCGTGTTATAAATCGTCTGCTGGCCGTCGGTAATCAAGGTTCGGTGACCCTTCAGGACAACCACGCCATGGCTACGACTGGCCAATTCGCTGGCAAAAGCTTCTTGCTGAGATCTGTCGGAAGCTGCCTCGCCCATCAGCCGACTCATCTCTCCCCCATGAGGCGTCAAAACGCTTGCAGGGGGCAATGTTGAAAAATCAAAATCGTTACCGAGGTGATTTAGCCCGTCCGCGTCCAACACGACTGGCCCTGACGCCTCAGCCAACAAGCAATGTACCCAGCTCGCCGCTGCCTCGCTTGTTCCCAAGCCGGGACCGATGGCCAAGCAATCGTACCGTGTTAAAGGGTGAAGCACAGTGGCCGAAAGCGCGGGTTCCGTGGCATCCGCAATCTCCAATCCCACAGTCATTAGAGAGGGATGGCAGGTCGCTACATTATTTTGGCAACGCCGATCAGTCGCCACCGTTACCAACCCCGCGCCACAACGCAATGCCGCCAGGCCTGTAAGAGCTGCCGCCCCCGACATTCCAGGAGAGCCCGCAAAGACCAACAACCGCCCATAATCGCCCTTATGGGAATCGGCTTGCCGGTTTTTCAGGCGGTCCAAAAGCTTACCGATAACTGACTTTGTAACCGTGGGTGCGGAGTCTGTCTCGACGCTAAATACCCGTTTCGTGAAATCGCTCAGGCTGATTTTTCCTGCGCGAAATTGCTTGGCAGATTTTTGAAATTCGTGTTGATTCATAAATGACGTTTTAACAAAAAAAACCATCGACTGAAATCAGCCGATGGTTCTTGTTTTCGATCAGACAAATTACTCGGTTTGGAACCTGTTCCGGCGATTCCGGCCCCTGTCCCAATCCGTTTGTCAATAACCGACCAATCGCCTCGTTAAAACGGACTCTTCATATTTTTAAAGACATCATTTAACATCCCAGTATCTTCACGACGCACCAAAATCTCATCGCCTGGATGAAGGGCATAATTCTGCTCATCGATCACTCGCCCCAAATCCATGTCATAATTTACCGGCAATTTCAGGACGCGACCATTTTCCATTCTGCGTGCCAAATCAACTCGCATGCCACGTTTGAAACGCTTCGTCGCTCCAGCTTCCCTGAGCGCTTCTTCGACCGTCACATTTTCACCGATTTGACCGCGAAAAATCTTCGGTTGCTTGCCCTTGGTGGTCCCAAAGATGACTTTGTACTCAGGCATTGTCTCCGCGACTGTCGGCGTCAAATCATCATCGGGAAAATTGTTCGTCTTGACGCTCACGCACCCGGTCTGAATGGCCAGCAAGGCTGATCCGACACAGAACATCCACAAACGGTGATTCCCAAGCATGCTCTTGTTTCTTTTCACAATCAGGTCCTTATCTTGCGATACCCTTGTACCGGTCACCCGCGAGCCGCGAATACCGGGCGCACAGGTTTTCCCGCTCCCCCCTTCTGATACAATCAAATTCGTCAATCTGAACGTTAAACTTTAAGCATCCTTCCCAACATTCATTTTTGCTGGCATCTGCCCGCTTTCACTTTTGGAGTCGCATGAGTCCGTGGAACGAAAAAGTCGTCGCGATAACCGGTGGCTCTGCAGGTCTAGGGCTTGCCATCGCCAAGGCTTTTCACCAGCGTGGTGCGTTTATCGTATTGCTCGCTCGTGACCCCTCTAAATTGGCAATGGCCGAATCAGCTCTGAAAAACGAACGAGTGTTGTCGGTCCCGGCCGATGTGACAG
Source organism: Planctomycetaceae bacterium (assembly GCA_024232675.1). Taxonomy (GTDB): domain Bacteria; phylum Planctomycetota; class Planctomycetia; order Pirellulales; family Pirellulaceae; genus CAJQPP01. The sequence goes on along the minus strand of JAAEPL010000570.1, from coordinate 2,422 downwards.
ACGAACAGAGTGTGAAAAACGCCATCGCACAGATCCTTGAAAAAACAGGACGTTTAGACGTGCTGGTCAACAATGTGGGCAAATCGGATCGAATTGAGTTGTTGGACACGAGCTTGGCCGATTACCGAGAGTTCATGGAAATCAACTTCTTATCGGCAGTCAGCTGCACGTATGCGGCGTTGGAAGCCCTCAAGAAAACCTCGGGGCACGTGGTAAACATTGGATCCCTGTCATCCAAAACAGCTTGGCCTTTTTTGGCTCCCTACACCACCAGTAAGTTTGCTTTGGCAGGATTCACTCATCAATTGCGGCTGGAAGGTCCCCCAGAGATACATTCTCTGTTGGTATGCCCGGGTCCCATCAAGCGAAATGATGCTGGGGAAAGGTACGACAAGCAGGCTTCGAAACGCGGTTTATCCGCGGCCGCCCGGCAACCCGGGGCGGGTGCCAAAGTCCGCGCGATGGATCCCGAAAAACTGGCTGAAAAAATTATTTTCAGTTGCGAAAAACGAAAACCGGAGTGGATGCCCTTTAAGTACCGATTAGTATTGATGCTGAACGCTCTCTCGCCGAGATTTGGCGATTGGTTTCTCAAAAAGAAGATGAAGAAGATCAAGTAATACCGCCGCGCATTTCGCCTCGGCGAAAAATCAATGCGAGCTTTATCATCCGTGCTTGACTTCAGCCAACGAATACAACTTAACCAAAAATACAAATAGGATATGCGATTCATGAGTTACTTTTCGGACGTCAACAAGATCGCCTACGAGGGACCAGATACCAAAAACGACCTTGCATTTCGACATTATGACGCAGACGCGATGGTGGAAGGCAAAACGATGCGTGACCACCTGAGATTCAGCGTGGTTTATTGGCATACGTTTCGCGGGACAGGTGCGGATCCATTCGGTGGGCCCACGCTGTTACGACCTTGGGATGACGGCAGCAACTCGGTCGAAAACGCGCAAAATCGAGTGCGCGTGGCTTTTGAATTCATGGAAAAATTAGGGGCCCCGTATTTTGCCTTCCACGATATCGATATCTCACCCGAAGGTAACACTCTCAGCGAAACCCAAAACAATTTCGACCGAGTTGTGGAGACGATTGAAGAGGAGATGCAACGTACTGGCATCAAATTATTATGGGGCACCGCAAATCTATTCAGCCACCCTCGCTACATGCACGGTGCTGCCACCAGTTGCAATGCTGAGTCTTTTGCCTACGCCGCTGCACAAGTGCGAAAGTGCATCGAAGTTACCAAACGACTAGGCGGTGAAAACTATGTCTTTTGGGGCGGTCGAGAAGGCTACCAAAATCTTTGGAACACTGACATGCAAAGAGAACTCGAGAACCTCGGGCGGTTCTTTCACATGGCGGTCGATTACGCCAACGAGATTGGATTTAAAGGTCAATTCCTGATCGAACCCAAACCCAAAGAACCGACCAAACATCAATACGATAGCGACGCGGCTGCCTGCATTAATTTCCTCCGAGCCTACGACCTTGGTGACCACTTCAAATTGAATATTGAGACCAATCACGCGACGCTAGCCGGTCATACCATGATGCATGAGCTTGAATACGCAGCCATTCAAGGCGCCTTGGGTTCGATTGACGCGAACCGGGGAGATCTGCTGTTAGGCTGGGATACCGATCAATTCCCTACCGATATTTATCAGACGGCCAGGACCATGCTCGTTTTGCTAAAGCATGGCGGAATCGGCTCAGGCGGAGTCAATTTTGATGCCAAAATCCGCAGGGAAAGTATCGACATTCACGACCTCTATCATGCTCATATTGGAGGCATGGATGCATTTGCTCGCGGCTTGAAAATCGCGGCAGCCATTCGTGCAGACGGTCAGTTGCAGGGACTGGTAGACCAGCGTTACGCCAGTTGGAAATCAGGGCTGGGCGCTGAAATTGAATCCGGGGAACACTCGCTGACCTCGCTAGAAAAAATAGCTTTAGAAACGAAAGCTTTCCAACCCATGGAAAGTGGCAGGCAAGAACTATTCGAGAACATTGTAAACCGGTTCATTTAGTACTTCGAACAACCGATTCCTTTTCTCACAAAGCAGCTGGGGTTATTCGCAATAACGAATACCCCAGCTCTTTTTTTGGGGCGATCGAATTGTCCTGCCCCACAGGCCGTTACGGAAAACCGACCTATTGTCCGCGATCCTGTTGTCCAATCGGGGAACCGGGAGGTGCCGGCAATGGCTTTGGTAAATCAACATTGGGGTAGGGCCGTGACTCGAATCGGCGTATTTGGTCTGCCAGATTCATTTCAAAAAAGGCATTACGCCCTCCGCCTGCCGATTGAGCGGTCAGATTTCGTTTAATTTGCTCGATCCCCGCGCGTGCCGCAGCTCGCGCAGAATCGGAAGCAGATGAATCCACCAACAATGCCAGCAGATGATCG
>JAAEPL010000569.1 GCA_024232675.1 Planctomycetaceae bacterium | reverse complement strand
GGATTCTATCCGAAAAAGTCGGGTTATTCGAGGCACAGGTTTTCGGTTTCGCCCGCTGGACGAAATCACCCAAAATAGCCAATATTGTGTGAGCGGCCGACGTTGCCAAAAGATTGGGAAATTCCCCGCCATTTAAGGCCCTGGAGCATGCGGGCGCTAATTGCCACCCGGTCGTTCTAACCACAGAATCGTTAGTAATTATGCCTGAACACGTAAAAATCGAAATCAACGCGGGCGTAGCCACCATTACGCTCGATCGCCCCGAAAAACGGAACGCCCTGCGACGAGAGATAATCCAGCGTTTACTGGAATGCGTCAGGGAAGCTGCCAGCAGCGAATCGGTACGATTGCTGATCATAAAAGCTACGGGAAAGGTCTTTTGTGCGGGTATGGATCTCGGACAAATGCAGGAAAGAGCAGAGTCCGAAGATTCCGGCGAGGAGTGGAAAATAGACTCGCAAGTTTATTGCGACCTGTTGACGGCATTAGTACAAATTCAAATTCCCACGGTTGCCTGCTTGCAGGGCCCCGCCTTGGCGGGCGGAGTCGGACTGGTTTTGGCCTGCGACATCGTGATTGCCAGCGAAAACACCTTCTTCATGCTCCCCGAACCCATGCGTGGCATCACGGCAGCGATGGTTACCCCTTTGCTACTGCATCGTATCGGAGCGGGGCCCGCCACCTACATGCTGCTTTCGAATGAACGCATACCCGCTTCCCGAAGCTACGGCATTTGTCATGCGGTGGTTCCTCCCGCTGACCTAGACACTCGCTTGCAGGCCTTGCAGGATTCTATCATGTCAGGATCCAAATCGGCTTTTGCGATCACGAAATCGCACATCTCAGCATCCACCGGCTGCGATTTGGCGACTCAACTTCAAGATTCCATGTCGGTATCCGCGCAGGCTCGTGCGACGCCTGATGCAAGGGAAGGGCTGTCGGCCTTTTTGGAAAAACGTCAACCAAGTTGGCAAACGAGTTAAACAGAAAGATTCAAGATGAAAACCATCGACCTAACTGGCAAAACCGCGATCGTTACAGGTTCCTCGCAAGGGATCGGTTTAGCAGTCGCTGAGGCATTGCATTCCGCCGGTGCCAACGTCGTCATAAATTACTTCGAAGATGGCGAGGGTCACAACCGAGCCTTGGCCGAAGCTGTCGTTGCCAATTTCGGCGAGCGGGCCATCGCACTGGCCGCCGACGTGCGACATCCGGACCAATTGGATCACATGGTGGCCAAGACCATCGGTACATTTGGGTCGCTGGATATCCTCGTAAACAATGCCGGTATTCTAAGAGACCGTAGCGTTCGCAAGATGACGGGTGAAGAATGGAACGCTGTCATCGATACGAATTTGACAGGTGTTTATAACTGCTGCAAATCCGCGATCGAACACATGGCCGAAAACGGGGCGATCGTCAATGTTGCGTCACTCTCGGCGGTGACCGGATTTTTTGGTCAAGCCAACTACGCCTCGGCCAAAGCAGGCGTGATCGCTTTCACCAAGGTTCTGAGCAAAGAACTCGCCCGCAAAAACATTCGCGTCAATGCTGTCGCACCCGGCGTAGTTGATACGGAAATGGGCAAGTCGATTCCAGAGGAGAACCGAAAAGCCATGCTGACCAATGTCCCATTGGGCCGTTTCGCTGAACCTTCCGAAATCGCGGATGCCATCGTCTACCTTTCTAGCGACATGGCCTCCTATGTCACTGGCCAAACCTTGCATGTAAACGGTGGTTGGTGGGCATAGTTAAGCTCACGAAAAGCGAGCGGGTCAACTTTCAGCACCCGTTCGCTTAGGGGTACAGCCTGGCAATGGACCAATCTGGCCACTGCTGCCAAATTAGATCATCCGCCAATTCTAGATCATCCGCCAACCCGTAGGTGTATTGAAACCGATCGTGCAAGCGATTCAGCCTACCTTGCCAAAATTCGAATCGTTGGGGCTGCAGGGCAAATCCACCCCAGTTTTCGGGCAAAGGTATCTCTTGCTCCCCAATCTCCGCCTCGAAGTCTTTGACTTGCTGGTCTAGCACTTCCCGAGATGCCAACTCGATTGATTGGGCAGAAATGCACGCGCCGATTTGAGATCCGCGAGAACGCGTATGGAAATACTTCTCGGACACCTCGTGCGACGTCCGTTCGACACGGCCCGAAATTCGCACCTGACGGTCCAACCAAGGCCAGTAGAAGAGCAGGGCAGCAGTCGGATTCTCAGTCAGCTGGCGGCCCTTCTCCGAGTCGTAATTGGTGAAGAACAGGAACCGGTGGTTCTCACAACCCTTCAGCAATACCGTGCGACTGGACACCTCCTGGCCGTTGGTGGTGGACAAAGTCATCGCATTGGTCTCCACCCAGTCGACGGGGCACTCTTCGATGGCCTCTTTGAACCATCGATCGAATTGTGCCATCGGATCCGGCAACAGGTCTTTTAGATGAATACCGTTTGTAATGTATTCTTTACGTAATTGCTCAAAGACATTCATGGTGTCAGAATTCCGTTTTGCGGATAGAATTATTAGCCAGACTACAACTGGTAAATCTTTGCGAACATAACATGAGTAACGAAACGGAAACCACATTGAAATCTAAATTTCGTACCGAACATGATTCCATGGGCGACGTACAGGTTCCTGCGAACGCTTACTATGGCGCCCAAACTCAAAGAGCCGTCGAAAACTTCCCCGTTTCCGGTTGGAATCTTCC
>JAAEPL010000568.1 GCA_024232675.1 Planctomycetaceae bacterium | reverse complement strand
CCTAGCAGCTAGGGTAGCTGGTGCGCTTATTGAATCGTTCGGCGATGACCTATCTACCGACCTGCTTGCGGAGCTTCTCGCGATAAGGGATGGTGAAAAATGATTAAAAAATCAAAGTTCAAATCACCCGACCCCGTGATGCCGCCCACCGAGAGTAACGAGATAGATTTCATTAATGATATGGGGGCATGGTTGACGACAATGGCAGACATATCCAATAAAAAGGTAGTCATATTCAATAAAAAGTTGGAATTTTTTAATGAACCGCACCCAACAATAAAGCCCGATCCTATACTGACGGTCACAAGGGATGGTGAAAAATGACAAATAAATGGGGTAACGGCCTGACTGAATGGGTCGAGGACGAAACAACCTTTATCAGCGTTGCGTTTACATGGTTATTGGATGATGCATATTACCGCGCCCGTTTCGCCAGGTCTCTTGGAATGCGGGTTAGGATCGGTGGGCCAGCCGTATTCCTTAATCAAATGAAGCATCGTGTTTTTGATGTTGCCGAGGTCGGAGGCGTCTACCCTGACGCAATAATAAAGCATAACCAAAACGCAACTATCGCGAGCCGGGGTTGCCCGGTCGGGTGTTGGTTTTGTATCGTGCCAGCAATGGAGGGGAAGGAATTTACTTTTTTGCCTGACTTCGTTCCCCGCCCGATCTTATGCGATAACAATCTATCTGCACTCCCGCATGATTATCAGGATTATATCATCAGCCGTTATAAAAATGCCGGCGTCCAAATCACTGACGCAAACTCAGGTTTTGAGCCACGGACATTTACCCCCGATATATATAACAAATGGAAGCCATTAATAAACCAGGGGCGCGGCCCGTGGCGATTTGCCTATGATGACATGCATGAAAGAAGCGAGTCATTGCGTGTGATGAAAATGCTTGAGTCGGAACCCCGAAGCCGAAAGCGTGTTTACACGCTGATCGGTAACGAGCCTTTTGACGACTGCATGAGGCGAATACAGGAAACCATTGATAACGGGTGCGAGCCATACGCGCAACCAGTGATGAAGCTAAACGCACTCAACCGCGATCCGTGGGTCAGGTTCGACTGGACGGGTCAGTTATTAAAAGACGTGTCCAGATGGGTAAATGGATGGGTCTGGAAACGCGCCAAATTTAGCGAGTATTCCAGCAGCAAGAAAACCCGGCGAATACCCGAAACGCAATCATTATTACAGATCACCAGGGCAGCACCCCGTGACAAATAAAACGCCCGACGATCTCGCGCAGATTAT
>JAAEPL010000567.1 GCA_024232675.1 Planctomycetaceae bacterium | reverse complement strand
TGATGCGTGCGACCGCAATTTCACCGACAGGAATTTCAAAACCCGCACTGCAGATGGCTACCTGAATCAAGTAATCGCTATCCGGTTTCAATTTTAACGAGTAGCGATCAGGATGCATGGGCAACACCACCGCTTCCGTCTCCTCAGCACCATCATCGGCAACACGCCGCAGTGAACATTTCACTTCATAGGTCTGCGGCGGTTTTCGCGTGCTTACGAACCTTTGATCGAGCTGAAATTGGAATTGATCGCCATCGACCAGCAGGCTGCCAAGCGGTTTAATTTGCAAGCCAGCAACCCATTGGGCGACTGCTCGTTGCCTGTCAGGCAGCAATTGCACCCATGCTTGATCCAAGCCCTGGGCCGCATCATCTAAACGACCAGAAAAGAAATTTTGCACCGCGGCCTCCATCGGCGGGAGCGCTTTTACACGGTTGGATTCGCTAAGATCTTTTTCCAGTTCCGCCTCGAGGCGTCTCAACCGTTGCCCTAAATCAAAACGGATGGACTGGCTCAAGCCGATATCGCAAAGCAATAGAGAGATGAGCGTCGTGAAAAGGAAAGGCATGTGGCGGATAAGGAGTTTTTTATTCATGCCCAAATGATAACAAAAAAGGCCGGCGGAAAATCCGCCGGCCTTGAAGTTATCTCAAAACAGAAGTTTAGAACGGGCTCTGCGGTGGAAGAATAATCGCATTGTTGAACCCATTGTCATCCGTCGCGGTGAAGATCAAAGCTCCGATTCCCAGCGGTAGAATCCAATTCCCGCCGCCACCGAAGTAGCCACCGCTTCCGCCACCGCCGCCGCCACCTTGATTGAAGTAATCATAGGGGCCACCGAAACCCGCGCCGTAGGCGTTGGGATCTAATTCGGGGCGAGGGTCATTTAACTCGTTAATGTAAACCTGAGTCGTCAGGTAATTATTTAACCAGCCGGTCGATTCGGGGCCGATCATGGTAGCTCCAGCGGCACCTGCGTCTTGCATCGTCGTGCTGCCGACTTGCATGAAGAATTGAGGCTTGGTGAACGCCGCGTTCGAGTCGGCACGAACACCCGAATTGTTCTCTGTGCCGGCAACCAATTTCAAACCGAGCGTCGCAATGCCGTCTGCCCCCACAGCCACCATTCCATAATCGCCTGGAATGAGGTCGGTGATTTCAAAGACACCAGCGTTATCCACTTGTACCTCGGCAAGGACTTCGCCATCCTGCACGATAAGTACCCGGGTGCTGAGAACTTCCACCGGACGTCCGGTCAAGTTACTGGATTGGTGAATCCGACCGACCAAACGGCCGCCGGGTGCCAAGGCGATCGGCTGGGCTTGAATTGCCACCGATGGAATCGCCGGATCTTGCAAGTTTGCTAACCCTTCGAAACCAAAAAACTGAGGTGGATCCTCAGGGCCTTCACCAATTTCAAATACGCCGAATTGTCGGAAGTTGACATCCGGAGAAAATTCTTGGATTAACTTGGCCACCAACGTGTTGTTGGCAGCGCCCAATACGGGTCGGTTGACTAGTTCCATCGGTAAACCGACGGCGGTTCCGTCGTTTGCGACCGCTAAAAATCCGGAAGCGAAAACCGCTTCGCGAGAATATCCCACGATCGTGTAGATACCCGGGGTGCAAGCCTCAAACCGATAACTACCATCGGCCAATGTGGTTGCACTGCTTACGACAAAACCACTGCGTAACAGGAAGACATCGATCGGGTCAGTAATCCCCACAACGCGACCCTTGACGCCACTGGTGGCATCTAACTGCACCCAATGGGCGCTGAGTGTTTCACTCATTCTCACCACGCCGTCATCGATCACAGGCTCTTTCCAGCCGACCAATTTTTGATTGACCACCGGCAGTGGTTCGGCCGGACGCTGGGCACCCATTTCCGGCATCAACGGTGTCAGGGGATCTTGCTGATCCAGCAATTGCCCGTGCGACACTTCAGCACCGACGGACAGCGTCAAAGCCATCGTGCACAATAAAGCAAATTTGAATTGTTTCATGTTTCTCTTCTCAACGACAGTAAGGGAATCTGTGTCTACTCGACCGTGCAAAACATCGGAAAAGGCGGCGGCATGGATGCAGTCACAACGGGAGCCTAACGTCTGGATACGGCGCTCCAGTTAGGTTCATCGTGCTTTGAAGCCCACTTACTCAGGTAGCGACACTAAAAGTGCGGATGTTAGGTTTATGCCTAGAAATTTAGCCCACTTAAAGTCATTGCCGGGATGACCCATTCGCACGAACCTTGTCAGCCCAAGAAAAGACCCAGTTGATGCGATCGGTACGACCGGTTCGGGAGTCAAAGTTGGTAGGCCCAGCGGGGGGAGCTGATTTTTTGCTAGAGCGGCAGAAACGCAACTAAAATCGTGTCCCTCTGAGGCGAACGCCTCAGGGGTACCCCTGATCCCATGCAGGCAATTCGCAAGACCGATTCCGCCGACTCAATTTGCGGCTGCCCAGCAGAGCGGTAACGCTAACTGTCAGCAGAGCCCAGCCGGTTTTCCAAATCCTTGACGCGTTGTTCCAGCGCTTGCAATCTTGATTCCAGCGAACCTTCTGCCTGCTGGGGTGCCGCGACAGGTACCGCGACCGGTGATGGTGCTGGGGCCTCCGACGCCGCGGGAACGTCTGGTAGGTGCTTCTCCGATGGCAAAAACAGACGATGGGAAACAATCTGCCCCCGCCCCTGCGGCGTCACATCCCACAGCAGGCCTTTTTCTCGCAACCGCCCCAGAATCGGCATCAATTCGGGAAGGCCCGAGATCGGCTCCATCCGAGCGGCTCGCCCGCGCAATTCGCCGACGGTCTGCTCTCCCCGGAGCAGCAATTCCGCCAATACCGCCAGTTCCACCTTATCCACACCCAGCCAGTCGTAGGCGCGATGCCGATACTTATCAGCCCGCCCATCTCCCTGCACTTCGGAGACCGCTCTTAGCTCGCGCAATTCGTCAAGCGTTGCCATGATATCGTCAGCCGCCAGATCCATTTGCGGGTTGCGATTGCTTTTCTGGTTGCAGCCAGTTTTGATGGCATTCACGGTGAGTGGATAGGAGTCTGGCGTTGTTTTCGCCTTTTCTACCAACACTCCCAACACGCGACGTTGCATGGCGTCCAGAGGTTGCCATTTCTGAGCCGTTTCCGGTTCTTGATTTCCGTCCGTCGATTGAATTGCTTCATTCATCAGAAACTCCGCCGTGAGTGAATAGGCTGGAAAAGCCAATACTAGGCAACAATGTCCTAGGAACAATTGCCAAAGGTCATAATTGCGTTAGGTTAAAGCATCCCACTCCGCGTATCCAGCACCACGTCATGAATCCCGACCGTATCCGCCGAATTGATAATGTGATGAGTGGCCAAGCCCGGGATCTACTGGCAAGGCTCGCTCGTGTTGGATTATGGTCCCTGGAACCGGTGTACTGGACGATTACCCAGTTAAGAAATCGTCGTTACGACCGCCAAGAAAAACACGTCCAGCGAATTTCCAAACCCGTTATTTCGATTGGCAATCTCACCACCGGAGGCACCGGTAAAACACCGCTGGTGCGATGGTTTGCGGAATGGTTGCTGGAGCATCAGGCTTCCCCTGCGATCGTCAGTCGCGGTTACGGTAGCCAACCGGGACAACCCAACGATGAGTACCGGGAACTCAAGGTTTGGTTACCCAACACCCCCCACATCCAGAACCCGGATCGCGTCGCCGCCGCGAACGAGGCCATCACCGCTTACGAAGGATCGGTGATCTTGCTCGATGATGGGTTCCAACATCGGCGTCTGGGCCGCGATCTCGACATTGTATTAATCGATGCATCACAGCCCTTTGGTTACGATCATTTATTGCCACGGGGATTGCTTAGAGAACCCGTGTCGGCACTCAAACGTGCCGACGCCGTAATCTTAACGCGTGTCGACCAAGCCACCGACGATACCCGCGAAGCCATCCGTAATCGCATCTGCCAATATGTGTCTCCCCAGAAAATTGCCGAAGTTTCATTTGCCAATAGCGGTTGGATTGACCAATATGGCAACTCCTCTGAATCGCCAACCGTGGCGTTCGGTTTTTGTGGCATTGGTAACCCCAGCGGTTTCCGTGCCGCTTTAGACCGGATGGATTTGCAACTGGTCGAATTTCAAGTTTTTGCCGATCACCACAATTACACGCGTACAGAAATAGACGATTTACGGCAGCGAGCCATCCAACAGGGTGCCGCCACGCTAGTTTGCACGATGAAAGATCTCGTTAAAATTCGCGAACTGGGTTTCGATAGTTTTCCCGTTCTAGCCTCCACCATAAAGGCCGAATTTAAATCGGGCCAAAAGATGATCGAAGACTTGATTCAACAGACGCTCGAAAAAAAGGAAAAGTAATATTTTGAATCATCCCGTCACCATCATCGGAATCGCCGGAGCATCAGGAGCCGGAAAAAGTTTACTGGCAACTCAACTGCACAGCCGCATTGTGCAACAAGGCTTGGGAGAAAATGTCAC
>JAAEPL010000566.1 GCA_024232675.1 Planctomycetaceae bacterium | reverse complement strand
GACGTGATGGGATACAAAATATTTCATCTTCGCCGGATCGCCTTTATATTTATTCGAGTACAGCATGAATAGATCAGCGAAATCGCCGTCATCGCGTATCCAGATCGGCAGCGCCCATCGCCATTTGCAAGCCAGGTCGAGATTTTCTTCTGTCGATTCACGTTCCCCGCCTATGCCGCTGTTGACAATATCGCCGTACCAAATATGCTGCAGCCCGCGTTGCCTGGCTGACTTCGTTGCCGTTTGCGCGATAGTTACTTGCGTTTTGCCTGTAAGCTCGATCGCGTTGATGTAGGCCAGGCAGTTGCGCCGGATTTCGCCGTTGAACAAAACGAATTTCTTGGCCTTCACGGATCACACCCTCCGAACATATCGACCTGAGCGGTTTCTGAGTTAAATCGTTTTACCGCAGCGTCATAGTAATCCTTGTCTATTTCCATGCCGACAAATTCAAAGCCTCCATAATGCGCAGCTATTGCGCTTGAGCCGCTGCCGAGGTGGGTGTCGAGTATGCGGTCGCCTTCTTTTGCGTATTTGGCTAGTATCCAGTCATATAGTTTGACCGGTTTTTGTGTTGGGTGTATACGTTTTTCGTTCAGCGATTTATTTCCTTGTTGTATAGTGCCGTTATGTATCGACTTACCTTGCATCATACCGCGCCACATATAACGCACAATATCAACACGCTGGTTTAGACTACAGTACGCTAACTCACACCCGCTTTGGTCAGCTCCATCGTTAACTTTATCCCACACAATCACGCCGCCGCCTTTGAAATGAACCGGACAGTAGTTAAACCCCCATATTATTTGATGTTTTGATACTCTCTCTAGGCTTGCATAATAATCGGCTTTTGGTGGCGCATTATCCCAATTCTTCCGCGCATATCCACCGTCTCGACACACCAGCATTTTCCCGTTTTTCTGCCTTACGTTGTGCGTGCGCGATGTGCCCCCATGCTCACCCCTGCCATAAGGCGGATCGACAATCGCCAAATCAAAGGCATTATCCTCTAGCCCTTTCATATATTCCATGCAGTCGCAGTTCAGTAATTCAATCATTTTGGTTGCCTCCCCGGGCTACAATACCAGCACGCCGCTATCGATCATTTTGATTTGTGTCTCGAGCATTGCTGATAAGTGCTCAAAATCCCGAACCTTTCGCCGTGGGTCTGTCGATATATATCCG
>JAAEPL010000565.1 GCA_024232675.1 Planctomycetaceae bacterium | reverse complement strand
ATGAGCGTCGAGAGCTTAAAGCGACCGCCAACCATATTGACGATCTCTTCTTCTTTTAATTCGTCGTACATATTTTCTCTTCTCCAGTTTGGTTCAGTAGGCCGCAGATTTTGGTAGCGGTCGCCTGGATTTCTTCGTTTCTGACTATGTGTTGGTAGTGATGTGCCATTTCCAGTTCCTTGGCAGCGACCGCAATCCTTCTCTGTATCTGTTCTTCTTTTTCTGTTTCACGTCCCCTGAGTCTTTTCTCAAGTTCAACCAAGTCACCCGGGTGAATGAAAATCGATGTGGCTTCTGGAAAACGCTTCAGGACCATCAATGCTCCCTCGACATCAATCTCCAGTACGACAAACCGGCCTTTTTCGAGCCGTTCCCGAACCGGTTTTTCTAGGGTCCCGTACCAGTGGCCGATTCCAAAAACCTCGGCACATTCAAGGAACTCTTCGTTCTGTCTTTTCGCAAAAAACTCCTGCAGGGAAATGAAGTGGTAGTGCACTCCATCCACCTCATTGATTCGCGGTTCTCGTGTTGTCGCAGAAACACTCAATTCCAAGGGCAGCTCGCAAGAGCTCAACAACTCACTCACGACCGATGATTTACCGACGCCCGAGGGCCCCGAAATGATAATCAATTGTCCGGAGTAAGGTGGGTTCATGGTTCGTGTCGCGTTACTCGACGTTTTGAGTCATTTCACGAATGCGATCAATGGCCGTCTTAATCTCCACGACGTTTTGGGCGATCTGCGAATCATTCGCTTTGGAACCGATGGTGTTCGTTTCCCGCAACATTTCCTGAGACAGAAATTCTAGTTTGCGGCCATCGCCTTGGCCAGAGTTAATGATTTCGGTGAATTGATCGATATGCGTTTGCAAACGCACCGTTTCCTCGGAAATATCGCATTTGTCCGCGAAAATACCCACTTCACGGACGACATCCGCGGGTTGGATGGAGACTTCGTGCTCCGCGAGCATCTTATTGATTCGTTCGGTCAAACGACGAGAGTAATCTTTCGACACTTCCGGTGCTCTACTCTCAATGGCAGTTAAGTGCTTTTGGATTTCACCGCAATTCACCAACAAGTCGTTGGCGGCCGAGGTCCCCTCTTTTTGCCGCATTTGCACCAATCGCTGTAACGCCTCTTCAATGGTCGCCAGCAATAACTTGGATTCGTCGGTGGGCTCTTCGCGATGTTCACGCTGCCCTGCGTCTACCACAATGCCCGGTAAGCCCAACAGGGATTCGACTTGAGCTGTGCTGTCGATGGTACGTAGTTGCTCTAGCAGCACCTGCAGCAAATCGGTGTTAAGTCGGTAATGGGGAGTGCTTTTTTCTCGCTGCACTTCCAAGCTGATATGAACCGAACCGCGGCGCACGTATTTTTGCACAAGCGCCTTTGCATCGGATTCCAGGTCGACCGCGCGATCGGCGTAGCTAAAGGAGACCTTTAGGTAACGATTGTTCACGGCGCGGACTTCTGCCCAAACTTGGACGCCGTCTGCCGTTTGGTGGGCCTGGCCGTGACCGGTCATGCTGGTCAGCATGGACGGGGTCTCCAAAAGTGGTTTGAGTGAAGGAAGTCAAAGACGAATTCGATGGAGACTGCTGCTAGTTACCTTTTTTAGGTGCGTCGCCTGCATCCTCTTTAACGGGCTCCGATTTGCTCTCGTCGGATTTTTCCGAATTCATCTCCAGATCTGAGCCTTCGCCTGCTTTGGCATTGGGGTCAGTTCCCTGTTTTCCGCTTTCCTCTGCTTCTTTCGCAGTGTCAGCTTCTTTCGCGGTGTCGCCTTTTTGGTTACCCAACAAAACGTCATCGATCGAGTCACCCTCTGTGGCAGAATTTGCATCCGCCTCAGTAGCAGTCGTTTCAGGTGTGGTCTTTGGCGTCGCCTCGGGTGTCTTCTCTGACTCGTCAGTCCCGGACGAGATACCGTCTTTGGCTGATTTGTCACTAGACATTGGCGGGTTGTAAATCTTGATCGTAGCCATGGATAGTAAAATCCAAAGCACGGCCGTCACGACGGTGATCCGCGTAAACGTATCGCCAGCTTTCGCGCCGAAGGCACTTTGACCGCCCATTCCACCCAAGGCTCCGGTTAGGCCGCCTCCACGTCCGCGTTGCACGAGGACGATCAGAATGAGGAACAAGCTGAGGAAAAACAGCAGCAGGCCCAAAATAAATAAACCAATGTTCATGCTCTTACTTTTCTTAAACAGTTACCAATCGAAGCGATTCGATCGAAAAATGGTTTCTAGGTTCTGTGAATGTCACAGAGGGAGTAGTTGCGGTGCTTATTGTTTCGCAAGCTCGCCGGCCGCTTGTATAATTCCGCTGAAGTCATCGGCTTTTAAGGCAGCACCACCCACTAAGGCTCCGTCCACGTTGGCTTGAGCCAGCAGGTCTGCTGCGTTGCCCGGCTTTACACTGCCGCCGTATAGCAGCTGGACTCCCCCGGCGATCTCCGCATTGTAGCGGTTTTCCAGCATTTTGCGAAGGTCATCATGGACGGCTTCTGCCTGCTCCGGTGTGGCCACTTTTCCGGTGCCGATCGCCCAAACGGGCTCGTATGCGATCACGATCCTGGATATTTCAGCCTCATCCAAACCGGCGAGAGAATTCTCGAATTGTCCGGAGACGACCGCGCGAGTTTGGCCTGATTCTCGTTGTTCCAGCGATTCGCCGAGGCAAACGATCGGTGTTAGGCCGCTTTCCAAGGCTGCACGGGTCTTGCGATTGACCTGCTCATCCGTTTCTCCCATCAAGGCTCGCCGCTCACTGTGCCCCAAAATGACATAATGACAGCCGAGGTCCAACAACATCGCGGAGCTGATTTCACCCGTAAAAGCCCCGTTGGAAGCCGGATACATGTCTTGCCCACCCAGTCGGATCGTCGAGTCACCCAGTGCGGTACCCACGGCGTCCAAGTAAACGGAGGGGGGGCAAACCGCGATTTCCACGCCCTCGGGATGCTCAGGATGCAGAGCCACTAGTGCTTCCGTGAGCTCGACGCTGGCAGCGCGTGAAAGATTCATTTTCCAATTTCCGGCGATCAGCATATTTCTCACGGTATTCTCTCTTCTAGAGTGCTTTTCTCTTCGGGAAGGCAGTAGCGAAGGAGTGAATTTACACCAAGCCGAAAGGACAGGCGAGAGTTACTTTATCGAAATCAAAACAAACTAACGGAGGTCGGAAATTGCCACGTTCGGCCCCGTTTGATGGGGCGTTTTTTGTATTCAGGAAGCCTGCCAAGCAGTGACGAATCGCTCATCGATCCCCAATCTTTGGTACCTCCGACGTTTTCTTACTGTCCATCGCCACTTGCTGGCCTCGTCCGCCGAGATAAGAGGAAGATTCCTCCCCTCGAGAGATTGCTGTCGTTCCTTGTGCCTGCACTCCGGGCAGCCTAAAAATCGCTGATGATTAGTGCGATTGGGGCTTGTTTGGGGGTTTGCGGTGTTTTTTTGGTTGTTTTGGTAGTTCGGGTTATTCGCGTTGAGTGTGCAGAACGCGTGTTATGGTCGCTCTGGCGATGTAATTTTCATATGTGGTTTGCGTTACCGACGAAGAAAGGAGTGCAAACGCTTCAGAAGCTAATTTCCTTTTCTGACCAAAGCGAGGTTGCGAGTAAATAAGTTCCGTCAAAGTATTTGTCTGCAATATTGCCATGCACGCTTTTCATCCAAAAAAGTTAGTTGGTTGCTTTCTTGCCAGCCTCTCTTTTGCATGTTGTCTATTCGGGCAGGAACCTCCTGTCATTCCAGTGGAGTCGTTCGAATATGAATCGGCATCCGCCCCTTACTACGAATCGACACAGGATTGCTTTTTTCAAACTCACCGCAACAACACCGATTATTATTTTTCTGCACTAGCCCGCGCTTACCTTGTCAATGATCAACGCATCGAGTGGACGGGGCAGGAAGAGACCTTTGGAGTGGAGGGGGTGATCGGCGGTGCTATTCTTCGGCAGGTTGGATGTTGGAATGTTGGTTTAGAGACCGAACTGTTCATTAATCAACCTTTCGATCGAAACATCCTCGTCGATACACCGGAACGGGTATCTTATCGTGGCAACTTTGAAATTGATCCTCTCGAGATCAATCAGCTTTATGTCGAAGCCAATCGTGGGGCGTGGTCGATATCGTTCGGTAAACGCTGGACACCGTTTGGCCGTTTCTATTTTCCCCTCAATACGAACGAGCTTTATGATGCTCCGTTTTTGCGAACCGAAGTCATTAACTGGCGTGAAACGGGTTTGCAATTGGACTATCGCAAGGGGTTATTGGATCTGACGCTGGCTTGCACGAATGGTTCGGAGGACCGAGACACCAATTCCTCTAAAGCGGGTATCGCCAGACTCGGTATCAACGCAGATTGGTTTGTGTTTGGCGGATCCGTGAAATGGCAGGATGGAATTGGTTCCGAGAGTCAAAAGTACCGGAACAATCAATTTGGTTTTGACATGATGGTGCAGCGAGGCAAGTGGTGCTTGTCTGGCGAAGTAACCTATGACGAATATGGTTTTCGCCGATATTTTAATCCTCTGGATATCACTTGGGGGCGCAGCATTTACAACCGCGATCAATTTACCGACGCGGGGCGTCTGCGTGGGATTGGTTATTACCTTAACCTGAATTACTGTGGCGAACGTTGGACGACGGTTTTGAATTACGGTGCTTACACGCCGCAGTTATTCACCGGCGATGAGATCCACGACCGCACGACCTACCGCGGATATATCAAAGCCATTCGACATTTCTCACCGGGCATTGATGGCATTGTCATGGCAATGGGGGAGAACGATGTGCCGATCGCCCAGTCGGCTCGCATACGTAAAGGCTTGCTGCTTTATACTGGCGTGGAGTATCGATTTTAATTTGGCAGCCAGCTTCAATCATTGGCCAGCTTTCCCACGTCAGGCCAACTTCACTAGGGCTTGATGATTCAGTGCGTGGCGTGTCACGAAACGCTTCGCCATGTCTTGCGTATCGATATGGTCAGAGCGCTCCTGCACGGCTTCATTTTGACTTTGGGGGCGGTGGCGTCTGTTTCGGTCTGGCCTCGCGAAAGCCATTTAACACCGCCTGCAACATGCTGTGGTTAGA
Organism: Planctomycetaceae bacterium; assembly: GCA_024232675.1. Taxonomy (GTDB): domain Bacteria; phylum Planctomycetota; class Planctomycetia; order Pirellulales; family Pirellulaceae; genus CAJQPP01. The sequence goes on along the minus strand of JAAEPL010000565.1, from coordinate 12,086 downwards.
CGCCTGAACGGCCGTCAGCGTTGCTTGCGCAATGGGTGATTGCTCGAGCGGGTCAGTGGAAATGTCATACAGGCGGCCGTCTCCGTAGAGCTTCCACTGTTGATTGCGGGCCCACTGTTGTCCTTTGCCTTCGCCATTGCGGGAAAACCAACAATAGACCCATTGGCGGGGAACTCCCGTTTCGCCAAGCAATTGAGGCAAGAAACTGACGCCATCGATTTTTAAGGTGGCGGGAATCTTAACGTGGGCAGCCGCACAGAAGGTCGGCAGGAAATCGCTGAAATCCACAAGGTCTTGAGATACCCGTCCTTGTGCAACGGTACCGGGCCAGTGCGCAATCATCGCAGCGCGGGTTCCCGCATCGGTCATCTTTTTCTTTCCACCGACGACTTGTTGCTCACCCATCATCGAGACGATGGGTTTATCCGTTCCATTGTCTCCCGTAAAAATCACCAAGGTATTTTGGCTCTGCCCTGTCTCTTCCAGTGTGGTCGCCAGCTTGCCGACAATCTTGTCCATGTAGGCGACCATGTCCGGGAAATACTGCGGATCTCCTTTGTAGGTCTGGGAGCCTTTGCTCGTCGGATCCCAGGCAGGGGAATCTGGGGTGGGACCAAACGGGCAATGCGTGAGAATCATCGGGTAATAAACGAGGAAGGGTTTGTCGCGTTTACGGCGAATGAAATCACAGGCAAAATCGCTGACGATATCAGGGCCATACTCACCATTCTTAAAGTCCACTCGCTTGCTGTTAATCTCCAAACCGGGATTGGGGTAGCGTTCAGGAACGCGATTCAATTGCCAAAGACAGGACTCGTCAAAACCGAATTGTTGTGGGGTGCCTTTCAGTTGCCATTTGCCAACGATACAGGTCTCGTATCCGGCGTCACGTAGCAAGTTGGCGAACGTCGTTTCCGTCTCCGGCAAGACCCCGAATTTTGTATAGTTTCGAATGTTGTAAACGCCGGTCATAATCTTGACACGTGAGGGGGTGCACAAGGGCTGCGAGTAGCAATGCTCGAAACGCATCCCACTTTTCGCTAACTGATCGAGGCAGGGGGTTTGATAGGACGAGCCACCATTGGCGCTCACACATTCGTAACCCAAGTCATCTGCCATGATCAAAACGATGTTGGGTTGATCGACAGTTTGGCCCAGCAAATGTGCTGTCGTGGTAGCTGTCAGACAGCTCATGAAAATGAGCGTGAGGGCTCGAAATTTAGATGGGTTCATGGCAAGTGGGCGTGGTTTTTAGGGTCCAAAAACAATGAACGAGCGTTTAGTCAGTAGGTCACGTTTCGTTCAGAAACGATCATCTTACTCGAAAACGTGCCTCGCCTGTGCTACCCTGAGGCTAGTCAGGTCTTATCGCTTATCTCTTCACGATCAAGCTCTAGAATGGGAGTCTTTTAATGTGGCGTATCATCCCCTCGATCGCATGGATTTGTTTGTTTTCTTTGTTGGCTGCCCCGCCCTTCCCGCAATCCGTTGATGCCCAACGGCGTGGTGCGGGAGTCAACCAACGGGGCGGGAAAACCTCAACGCCCCCACCGGCCCAACGCAACGCGCCGCCGGCGAACCCGAATTGGAGTGTGACTTGGTTCGATGAGTTTAATGGAAGTTCGCTAGATACCACGAAGTGGGATGCAAAATTCAGTAACTCACCGACCAATAACTCACTGCACGCCTATCGCCCTAGCCAAGTCGCTGTGAGCGGAGGAAACTTGGTGATTACTTCGGAAAACATCGCCACAGGTGGCTTGCCTTACCGCAGCGGGTTAGTGACCAGCAAGATCCGTCAGCAGTATGGGCGGTACGAAATACGAGCTGATTTGCCAACCTCACGGGGCATGTGGCCAGCGATCTGGTTGTTGCCTGACACCCAGCAATTTCCATGGCCAAGCCAGGGCGAAATTGACATCATGGAAAATCGCGGCGATGAACCCAGTATCACCAGCAGTGCGTTTCACTGGGGTACCAACCCGCCCTATCGGCATGATTTTATGTATCGTGAAAACGAAACGATCAATCGGTCAGGGTTAACAAACTATCACGATGGTTTCCACGTTTATGCAGCGGAATGGGATGCTGACCAAATTCGTTTCTACATTGATGACGTTCATCATTACACAGTTTTTGATGCGAACACTGAAGCATTTGTTTCCAATCAAACAGCGCCCATGAGTGTGATTTTGAACACGGCTGTGGGGGGTGATTTTCTTTCCAACCCAGATGCAACGACGGTCTGGCCGCAACAGTTTTTCGTGGATTATGTGTACGCGTTTGAACGCACACCTGGCGCTTATCAGTTAACTTTCGAGAACGGCAGTTTTGAGCAAAACGGTGGCTCGATGGCTCACTGGTCGTTATTCGGTAACCGACTGCCCAACATCGTTACGGGAGCCAGTAACGTCACGGATGGATTCGAATCATTAAAACTGTTTGGGCAATATGACGGGACCGTGAATTATTCGGGTGTACAGCAAGGCCTAACCGTCACGCCAGGGCAAACGATTGCCGCCTCGATTGATCGCTTCATTCCCTCTAACGACTCCATTGCCGGGACCGGAAATGAGCTTGTCTTCAAGTTTGATTATTACGCGAAGGCCCATGCGGCCTACGGCTCTGCTCAATATCTTGGCAGTTTCTACAAAGTGATCGCAAATGGGAGTTCTGAAAACGACGCCTGGTACAACCAAATTGTGACGACGGTCGTGCCGAACGGTGCCGTTGAGGCCAGGCTGGCCATCGTTTTCAAACAGAATGAGTTCGATGGCGGTGCTGTTTACGTGGACAACGTTAACTTCAAAATTCTTCCCGGCGTGATCGAACCGTTGGGCAGAAAGCTGTTAGATGGCGTTGCGGTGGCCGGGCAATTATCAAACGTCGCCACCGGGGACGATGTTTATTATCGAGTGCAACCATCTCCGACGGGTAATCCGGCAAAGCAAAAAGTCGACATGATCGTAATTGCGAGCTCAGAAATCAGTGACCCGAGCAGCCTTGCATTTCGCTTAGAAGCCGCCATGTCGGGAGGTCCCGCAGGCGATGTGATGCAGTCCATCTCCCTGTTCAATACGACTCTCAGGCAATGGGAAGTCGTGGAAAGCGGATACGCCGTCAACCAGGATGGATTAATGGAAATAACCGCGACAGGCGACCTGTCGCGGTTCGTGAAAGATTCGACGGGAGAAATCACTGCCAAGTTGACTTGGCAGAGCCCCGAGTTTTCAGCGACCCCCTTTTTCTGGGAGATTGCCATCGATCAGGCTATTTGGATGATCGATTAAGTGACGGCGAACCGTTACTTATTATCCTCAAAAGCGATGCGGTCAAGGTAAAACGTGATCGGTTTACCTTGGCCCGCTAGGGTCCAGTAAAAACCAGACTTGATGCGGTCAAGATTGAGTCCTTCCAAATCCAGACTGTACTGTTTCCATTCTTTGGTGAGCTTGATTTCTTTGGTTTCCTTTTTGCCCGTGTCGTAGAACTTTTTGTCACGGCCCAGCAAACCGAATCCAAATTTCATCTTTTCACCACCGGCTTCGCCGCGCGCCCAGAACGTCAATTTCTTGGCACCGCTGAGATTGAAGCCACCATCTTTATCGCCCCAATCGTCGGGTGGGTTTTGCCATACGACACCTCCCCAGTTACCACCAATGGTGTACCCAAATTTGGTGCAGTGTTTACCCGACTTAGGATTGTCGGTGCAACTCTCGTCCATCGTGATCGCACCAGCGCTGCCCATCCAACCCGATGGGTAGTAGCCGCTGTTGGTGTCGGGTTCGTCGAGAACGATGAAGGGGAGTTCGCTATCTTTTCCTTTGGGACCGTCGGTAACTTCTTGGTTCACCAGCAACGCCACATTGGCAGAGGCTGCCGAACGTTTACCGTCGCCGACCAATGCGTAAACTCGGTAGATGCCCTCGGTTTCAGGCATTTTGATAACGGCCTGTTGGTTGTCTGACTTGACGATGGACTTGGTGAAGGCCTCTGGTGTTTTCTGGAAGTCTCCTCCGGTCAACATCTTGTCGGCCTCTGCCATCACTAACCAATCGACTTTGACATTGTCCCCGTCAGGGTCTGCTGCGTCTAAATTGACCGTCACTTGTTGACCCGGTTTGACTTCACTGGATCCCTTGACGGACATGCTATTGATGACGGGGCAATGGTTCTTGTCAGGTTCGCCGCCCCACATTTCCGTCAACGCATCTACGGCAGCGGTCTTACGACCATCTGGCAAGAATAGCCCGAACCAAGTGGAGGTGGCTTCCTGTTTATGACCCCATAAAAAAGCGTAGGAGCCAAGGCAAAGCTCGGAGTCATCCTTTAAAGCGGTAAATGACTGTCGATACTTCTTTTCTTTTTGGGTGCTGGTGGGTTCTTCCACGGCACCGATCGAGTTCTGGCCGACTTCCCAAGGCCCATTCGGGCCGAATTCCGTCACGATGTAAGGCTTGGTTCCACCGGCACTCCGATAACGACTAGGAATCGAATCCGTACCGCCGTAGGTGTTGATGCCGAGAATGTCGATGCTAGGGCAGTGCTCATGAAATGCTTTTACCTTTTCACCTTCGCCACCGAGTTCGGCAACCACGGTCATCACGGGATGATGCGGATCCTCTTTTTTTACCTGTTGGGCAATCTCTTCGAGATGTTTCCAGATGGTTGCATTGGCACCACTGCCTTCCATCTCATTGCCGATGCCCCAGACGAGAATCGCAGGGTGATCTTTAAGGCGTTTCACGTGCGATAACGTGAGGTCCATTTGTTTTTGCAACGCTTTTTTATCGTTGTAATCAAAGCCATGTCGCTCGTGCTCAATCCAAATACCGAGTGCAACGCTGACGCCGTTGGCGTGTGCTTCGTCCAAATGCCGCAAGGTTGCTTCGACATCGTCGACGCCCCAAGTGCGATTGCTGTTACCACCGCATTGCGAGAGTAGTTCCACAGACGCTTGGCCACCCGCTCCGTTAACGTAGTAGGGTTCGCCGTCCCGTTTCAGTTGCCAACCTTGCTTCGTCTCTTCGAGCGTTACGTTGGTCGGTTGTGCCATCAGGGGAGATGCCACGATCATTAATGCGGATGCGATCGTCAGCGAGAGCATCCGCACGCTTTGGTTAATCTGCATGGGTATTTCCTAGATCAAAATGTTTGAAAGTCGCGTGGGGAATATTCCAAATTGATTTGGGTTATTTCGCCGTTTCGGTCGAAGAGAGTTCGCGATTCGTGAGGCGTCAAGGAACTGCCAGAACGTGTTACGATCTCTCCGCTGCTAAAGTGAACGTGAATAAAAGTTTCTTGGCTTTCACGGTAGACCACAGGAACTTGGCATACCGTAAATGCAAAGGTGCCGGCCTCTAATGGTAGGGTAACCTGCTCCATCGAGACGTCGAAGAATTGTAATTGAGACGGGGACTGCAATAGCTCTATCGATTCAAACAGCACAGGATCGAAGCTGACCACACCATGTCGAATTCGCAGTCCGACTTCGGCCAAGCGAGCAATCACGTCTTCTTTTACCTGCCCGGTCATGCCTGGTTGCTGGGCGCCCGCATGTTGGGGTGTGTGAGAGTAAGGATCGGTAGGGAAAGCCCCGTAATGCCGCGGGTTTTTCTTGATGCCAGTGCCTTCGCGAATCTCGATGTACTGGTTTCTTAGTTGTGCGATGGTTTCCAAGTTGGCCGATTCTCCGATGGCATTAAGCAGGCACTCTTGGGCAGCCAAAGACAGTTTGGAAACCATGTGCCAGTAAATCGAGCCGAGTCCTTCGTAGCCGAAAAAGGTCCCCGAGCGACCCGTGAAATAGCGGTGCCCAAAGGTCTGTTCAAAGGCCTCTTCGATCAGCGTGCGGTCTTGCTTTACGAGTTCCCCAAAGCGAACGTCTTCCGATAATTTATTCAAGCAGTCAGTCAGATCGTCGGCGTTGCGGAAGTCGCCGTTGAAGTGCCACTGATGGTGGACGTCCTGAGTCACCAAGGACCGGTCGCCGGCTTGCGTCAGAGCGGCCACCAAATCTGATTTTTCGAGCACATTCCCAGCAGGTGCGTTTTTCTCATCGAAGCGAGGCAACGCCCGATTGGGGTACAGCAGATAGCTGTTTTGGTCCTCGCGGTACATCTTGCTCTGACGTAATGCATCCAGCAAGTTGGCTGATTCTGCGGCGGTCAGTTGACCGGAACTTAGCACGGCAACCTGGCCTTCCAGCATCTCAAATAAATGCTCGACCCGGCATTCATGCTGATCGTTGAAGCCGACTAGGTTGTAGGAGTGGAACAGTCCGTCCTCACGACGATTGGCCTTGATCGTATGATCAAGGTGTTGCAGGCAAGTGGCGAACCAATCCCGACAATCGGCAACACGCAGGTAGACTTTTTCACCGGCCAATCCCCGTTCATAGAGGGTTTCGCGGTAAACGCTACCTGCCAGCGATAGCCCCTCCACCATTTCCATGCGTTGCTGATCCGTCATCGCCTGTGCACCCGGTAGGTGGTTTTTCAACACCTCTTCGATTTGCTGCATGAGGGCCACGATGTCGGTCGATACCAGAAACTGCGGTAGGGTCAGTGAGGCAAACCAATCGTTGAGAAACGCTAAATAACGCCGCAGGTAACAGACCGTCACCATTGATAAACCGTATCCGGCAAGCGCGTTATTGGCATCGTTCCATTCAGGGCGTTGCGTGTTTAGCCAGATTCCACCTTCGGGCACGAAATTGGTCATTTTGGCCAATGCCGGCACTAAAAGTTTTTCGCCCATGGTGGCCCGGTAAACACCGCCATCGCGATTTTGCAGTAACTTACCGTCCGAGCCAAAATCACGAACCCGGCTCTCGATACGCTTTGCCAAATCGAAATCAAAATCAATCGATTCCCGAGGATTCTGACGGATCTCCTCATAGCTGCGAATCCGGTAGGGTACTTGCGAGTAGGTGCAGTACTCAGCATCCAGCCACTGATCTAATTGCTGTGGGTCGTAATTGCGGGTCCGCTCTAGCAGCATCAGCAAATAAACAATCTGGTGATCTCCCCAGTATCCGATATTGGCCCACGGATCGTCGGGATCGGGTGCCTCCCATTCGACTCCGTTTTTGGTGACCCGGTAAGGATTGTAGCCGTCTGCGGTCGACGCATTGAGGAATCGGAAAACCATATTCTGCGCAAAGCGAGGCCATGAAAAAGAGAGGGCTTCCCAGTTTTGAAAGATGTCTCGCCAGTTGCCTTGGTAATTCAGGTCCGGGTTACCCTGCTCATCCTTGAGGCGAATTTCGAATAGGTTCCACGGGCGAGTCGGGTCGCCGTGGCGTCGACTGAAACCAAGGGGTAGGTATTCCAAGCCGATCCGCAGTAAATCCGGTTCGTTCTGGTCGGACAGTCGCTGGAGTAATTGGTCGATGCGAAGCTGATCGGGTAGTTCCGCCAAGTATTTTTGATTGCGTTCGTAAACAGCGGCATTGAAATGCTTGACGTGTTTCGTGAAGTCGCTGCGGTTGACCAAGTAGCCGAAAGCAGGAGTCCCCCCGCGCATCACATTAAACAAAACATTGGATTGATGACGGTGTACTCTGAGGGCATCATCTCCCTGTTGACGGCCGTCATTGCAGGAAAGGATCTGTAACAAGTTTTCCTGTAGTTCATCGATATCCTGCTGGATTTCCTGGTCGATGTCCTGGTGAGTCCGAATCAAATGCTTGCGGTTGATCACATCCGTTTGGTCTTGGTTTAGGGAAGCAACCATCTGCCAGCGAAATGATTGGTTGGCGTCAATCTCGATGCAGGATTTCGCCAAGTAGGCTCCCCGGTGTGCCCTCACGTCGACCTCTTCGGAAACTTGTCCGTTAAGCAAAAAGGTCGGGATTTGACGACTGCTGAGCAGAATTTCCGCGTCCGGTAAACCGGTCTGGAAGACGGTGGTTGCTCGTAATCCCTCACTCGGTTCGGCGCGGTCGGTCGGAATAGAACTGAGATAGTAAATACCTAAACCTGATTCAGGATCGAGCTCTGATTTTTTGTAGGCATCCGCCAGATTGCTGAAACGCAGCTGAAAAAATTGATCGATCCCGCAGGGTAAAATGTTTTGTAAGCCGTCCAGTAATTCGATCGTCCGTGGCTCGTTTGTCAGGTTTTGGATTTCACAGGATCGAATCATTCCGAATCGATCACCGAAGGTCCACCGATAGCGAAAGCAAAGTCCCAGGGACTCATTGATTTCCTCAAACCAAAGCTTGTTACCAAAGTCGTTTTTATAAAGATTGCGAACGAGTTGAGGGTCGTTGACCCATTGAGGGGAGAAGGGTTGCCACAGTTGCTCAGTGCCGTCTTTGTCTCGGACACGCAACACGGTCAGCGTTCCGGTGCAGTGTCGCATATCAGCGATTTTGTCAGCCGAGTAATAGGGGAACAACGCGGAGTTGGCGTTGGTTCGGCCGGTTGTTAGAGCCCCATGGCTGGAGATAAACATCCAGTGATCACTGGAGCTGACCAAGGTCATAAAGAATTCAGGCATCAAGTGGCTGTTGGAGATGCAGTACGCTCGGTCCCCGTCCATTTGAGCATACTGTCCCGTGACGCCCGGTGCCGTGATGGGGCGAGTCACGGATCGTCTTCCCTTTTCGATGCGGGTGGGTTCAATTTCTTGGTTGGAATGGGTCAACGACCTACCTCGATCTTCGATGTATAAACTGGAATAAGCCGCTCTTAAGCGGGGGTGGGCGTTTACAGGTTGCTTGACATGCAACTCACTATCGTCCAGCCTGGGCGTTTCTTGTCGCAGGTCGTCGGATTGTCGCTGCCCTTGCACTCCTCCAGAAAAGTCTTCGACAACTTCTTTGGAAGAGCCTGCTTAGTGGAAAGGCTTTTGACTAATTTTCAGCCAGTTCGGAAGGGTTGTTGCGTAGCCAACCGACGTATTGGAAGCTCTGTGAGCGCGCGTTCACCGGCCGTAACCAAAGGCGACATACACATTTCCACGGTGTCGATTTTCTTTGTTGGACTGCCCCGCCGCGTGCGAACACGCGACGGAGTTTTATCCAAAACATTTCAAAGCTGAACCCAGCCGATAGAGCCTATTTGTCGAACAGCCGCTTGTATTCAGCTTCGTCGACTTCGCGATGGGGCTTTTTGTGGAAACCGATCATACGCATGCCGTCGACACCCGTTTTTTCGGCGACGATTGCTACGGGTTCATCCCGTTCACCACCGACGGCAGCCCAGATAATTTCATACTTTTCACCATCTCTGTCGGAGACGAAGATGGAGTCGATGTCTGACGGATCGACTCCGATTCGTTCGAGTTGCTTGGCAGGTCGTTCGCTGATGTAAGTTCGGAAGGTGGCCTCGTCGGAGGGCCCATTCCGCTGGTTTGTCAACTGAAATTGCGAATAGAGGGTGCAGATCCGGTCGATGCTCGTCTTATTGGCGTTCGCCAATAACGTATCTCCTGATCCCGATCCCCCACCACAGCCCGCCAACATCAAAACTGACGAGCACAATAACATTGTTAAACCAATACGATTCATCAAATTCTCTACCATTCGTCTCACCTACACGGATAAAAAGGCGTAAAAGTGTTTTCGCCGGTTCGTTAGAATATCTCAGAAAGATCAATAACGAAACCATCGTTTCGCTTACCCAACCGATTCAAGAGTGTGAGATCGACTTGGTATGCGATGGGCTTGGTAGAGCCGTCACCAAAGACCGCGTTAAAGGTTGCGGGGTGAGCCGAACCAAATCCCTTTTCGAAGGGGCGATCGCCTGTGGGATAGCTGTGCCAAGGTTGGGGGCGTGGTGTTGAGTCGGAAATGACTTCCACGGCGGGGTTGGTACCAGGGCCTGCGAGGTCGGTGACGACACGCATGGTTGGCCAGTCAGCACCTCCGTAATAGCCCTTCAATTCCCAGAAATCGTATCCACCTGTATCGGGGATCGACCAGTTCTCTACGCCAACGGCTTTTTCCATGATCATGGCGGTGTTCGAGCTACCATCGGTGATCGAGGCGAACGTTACTTTGGGGAACTTGGTGATAGTTGGGCCGCCAGAAGTCGTGACGTAGTCGGTCGCTCCACCCTTGGAGATGATTCCGCTCCAGACATATCGTGCTTCGTTGACGTTGGGTGATTGACCTTCGTTGAAGGAGTAACCCCATTCGCCATCGGGAAGATCATTTTCGCTTCCCATGATGCCGGCGTAATCGCCAAGAGCAACGCTGTTCAGACCCAAGACGCCAAATCGCTCGCCTCGAGACGGGCATTGATAGGTGCTGATGCGAGTCGAGATTAGCGGATAATCTCCACCTTCCCAGCCCAGGTCCTTGCGTTGTTTAGCGAGATTATCTTGTTCAATGTAAGTGAGCAGTTGGAACATCCAGCCAGCCGACTCGTATTGTCGATTTTGTGGCAGGAAGTCAGGCCAACCGTTTTGCATGACCCAGAAATCCCAAGTGTCCGGGTTGCCACCAGCAGTTGGGAAAGCACGTCGTGCAGAGACGTAGTTTTGAGAGGCCAAACCAACCTGCTTGAGATTGTTCAAACATTCGGTACGACGTGCCGCTTCACGAACTTGTTGAACGGCAGGTAATAGCAAGCTGACAAGAATACCAATAATGGCAATAACAACTAATAACTCGATGAGAGTAAAAGCTCTCTTTTCGCGACGAGCCGACGAAGCAATCATATTAACGCCTTTTCACTAGAGGACAGAGGATGAACGGTTTTGGGAGCGGTTTCAAACCGCATCCCTATTTTGAAGGAATCTTGATCTGTGTCAACTGTTTTTATCGTTTTTTTGAAACCGTTTTCAGGGTATAATTCAGGTGCGATTGCAGATTCTGACCGTTTTGAGTCAAAATATGATCGCGCCCTGAAAAGCGTTCAAAAACACCGCACCCAAAAAAATGAATTGAGTCTCCCGTGGAGTTCAAAAACGTAACCATACAAGATATTGCTGAAACGGCTAATGTCTCCAAAAGTACCGTCTCAAGAGTCATTAATAATAGTACTCCCGTCGCCGAAAAAAAGCGCAAGGCTGTGCTGGCGGCGATGGACAAATTGAATTTCCAGCCCAACATATTTGCTCGCGGTTTGGCGGGCGGGCAATCGATGACCATCGGAATTGTCACGCAAAATATCGGTTCGCCCTTTTACGACTCGGTAGCTCAAGGCATTATTTCGGCCCTCCGGGACTCCGTTTACGCGCCTGTTTTTGTCGATGGTGAATGGAAATCAGAGGTTGAGGAGGAAGTCATTGGGACATTGCTGGGGCGGCACGTAGACGGACTCATTGTTGTTGGCGGTTCGCTGAGCGAGGAAAAATTAGTCCAGTTATCCAAGCAAAAACCCATAATTGTGGTCGCTCGCCAGCTTGAGGAACTCAGTGACCAATGCGTTTTCATCGATAATTTTGAAGCGGCCTATCAAGCTACTCGCTTCTTAATTGATGCCGGTCATGAAAATATCGCCCACCTGACTGGGATTCGTCGGCATCAGGACGCGACGAGACGTTTCAAAGGCTATTGCCAGGCACTTACCGACGCCAACATTGAGTTGAACCCCGATCTGGTCATTGAAGGAAACTTCAGCGGACAGTCGGGGGTGATGGGTGTGGAGTCTCTGTTAATGCGAGGCCACAGTTTCACGGCGATCTTCACGGCCAACGACGAAATGGCATACGGCGCTCGTTTGGCTCTTTATCGCAAGGGAATACGCGTTCCCGAGGATATCTCAATCATTGGCTTTGATGACCAGCCTAACTCAGCCTTTATCACTCCCCCGCTGACCACAGTACGCCAACCAGCGTTAGAAATGGGGCAAGCAGCGGCCAAAGCTTTGGTAGGAATGCTGGCAGAGGGGGAGTATGAAATTTCGCCTCTTAAGGCTGATTTAGTGATCCGTGAGTCGGTTTCTCGGCGCCGTTAAAAACGTGTATGGTTTGAACGTTTTTGTGCGGTCAAACCCAATAAATGCGAATCTGAAACCAGTTTCAAGAATTGTTGAGAAATTCCTTGACAGCGATTTTTACAGCAATGATACTGCGGTCTGCATGAAACCGCTCCCAAAACAGCGGGCAGGCCCTGCCCACCGACTTGGTGT
>JAAEPL010000564.1 GCA_024232675.1 Planctomycetaceae bacterium | reverse complement strand
TAATGCACCGGGCAGGTGGCCCTCCTCATAAAGTTCACGTTCTGGGCCGAGGTCCAAGAGGACCAATTCGGGTGCTTCTAATTTCTTGGCCAGGCTCTCGCAGCTAATTAAAGGACCCTCGTTCCAAGAGGTCTGCTGCTGCGGCTTTTCAGACTGGGCTTGGCAAGGTGGGCAAATGAGCGGTAGTTGCAAAAGGCAAACCAATGCCAATAGAGGGCTACGCATTCCGACGGTCCTTAAAATTTTCTGAAACGGATCTTGTGAGGTGAATTGTTTATCGTAAGCGGTAGAGGTGGGGGGATCGTAGGGGGGGATTGTAATAGGAAAATGCTTATCGCCGAGATTTTGACCATAATCCACTCCTTTGGTGGGGTTCGGTACCCTTTCGATTCATCCTTTGGTAATCCCGCTGTGATCCTATACCGCGATTCCTACCCCGCCCGCCCTTGGCTGTATTGGGGTAGTTTGCCAGTTTTGCGGGCAAAGATGTAAAAAGCAAAATGAAATGGTGAATTTACTGTAGTTTCGCTGTGCAACTCGCATGGACGTTTGTAGAATCGCCTCTTGCGAAGCAACGAGCTTCGCGTCCAATTCAAAAGAAAAACCTGAAACAAATAAGGGAGCGTTCTGTGAAGAGAACTTTCAAAGCTATTTTCTGTGTATTTGCAATCTGTGCCATGATTTCTTTTAGCGGTTGCGGCAAAGACGCTGGCGCCAAGAAGGACGCTGCTGGTGGCGATGCTGCACAGAGCGACAAGGCTGCCGATGACAAAGGCACCGAGAAGAAGTAGTCGACATTTGTCGAGAACAAATAAAACAGCCACTCGGGTTTCGAGTGGCTGTTTTTTTTTATCGCAACAGGAAGCCAGATTTAATCGGGTCGCCGGTTTCGATCCAGAAATTATTTTGGCCTACCAAGTACGCGGAGCCCTCTATTTCAGGAATCACGGCGTCCCTACCTGCGAATGTTCGCTTCTCGACCACGGATCCGGTAAAGCAGGTATTGATAATGCTCTCGACCCGGATTTTCTGCCCCATGGCTACTTCGTCGCGTGCGAAGTGAATTGCCATACGGCCCGACACCCCAGAACCAGTTGGGCAACGATCGACCTCGCCGTCGGCGAACACGCAAACGTTGCGACTGTGGTTGTTTGGGTCATGGGCTGCTTCTATGAAAATCGTACCGTAAAGAAAGCTCATTTCCGGTTCGAGCGGATGCACTATCTCCCGGTTGGTTTCGATCACCGCTCGTTTAATGCTTGAGCCAAGGCGAATCGCTTCTTGGTAGTTTGCTGGGGTGATAGAGAAATCCAAATTGTTCTTGGCAAGATCGACATATGCATAGAACGCTCCACCGAATGCAACATCGTAAAAAATGCTGCCGACGCCCGGTATCTGAATTTCTTGGTCAAGCGAAGTTGTGAATGAGGGAACGCAATGAAAACGAATCTGAGAAACCTTACCGTTCTCAATTTCCGCAAACGAGGTAATGCGTCCACAGGGCGCATCAATTAGCAGAATGTTATCGTCGCCCTCCCGAGCAGTTTTCCAACCCATGTTCCACGCGAGCGTAGAGATCGCGATGATCGCATGCCCGCACATAGTGCTATATCCCTCGTTGTGCAGGAAGATGATGCCGAAGTCCCCATCAGCATCGTTGGGAGGGACCAGCACGCAACCGTACATATCGGCATGTCCCCGAGGCTCGAACATTAACTGTTTGCGAAAAATATCGTGTTCATCTCGAAGACATGCGCGACGTTCTAACACCGTATTGCCTGTCAGTTCAGGGGTGCCGGTCACGATAACCCTTAGCGGTTCGCCACCTGTGTGCATCTCAATCGTCGAGATGACGTCTGCGGAAGGAACGTTGAGTTGTGCGGAAGGTTGTGACTTCGTCAGTCGGTCGCGAAACCGCTCGATTTGCTGATAAACGGACATCGTATTTTACTATTGAATGCGACTTTGGATCTGTTCCATGATCTGTTTAGCCATGGGGGATTCGGCCTGCTTGATTCTGGCATTGCCGTGGTGTTTCCCCGGCAAGATGAATTTTTTGACCTTGGTGTTATCTCCCAGTTCCGCTTGGGCGACGGTCCAAGTATCGGTTTCCCCGTAAATGAAAACCAAATCTTGCGCATCTGATTTCAACCAATCGATCAGCTCTTGGCGTAGACCTTCATCGAAAGGCAAGTCTTTCTCGTAAGGGAAAAAGCAAGCGGAGGGTTCGCCCTTCCATTGACTTATCAAATCTCCAAAGCGTTCTGTACGGTATCCGTAGTAACCGAATTGTGTGGCATGTTGGTAATAATGAGCAGCGAGATTTTCTGTTGCACTATCCAGCAAGTACCAGAAATCGCCACTATCGATCAAATGGTCGAGGAGTTCCTCGGGGGGGGAATTAGCGGCGGGTACGTTTTTGCATTGCTTGCCACTTTGCCAGAAACTAAATGGATATTCCAGAATGAATAACTCCAATGCTGCTTCTGGGCCACCAATTAAATCAACAGTTGCATTGCGGCCTTTTAGGTAATATTTCAGCAAAGGAACCAAGGTCGCTTTGTTCTTCAGCACAGCGGTCTGATAGTCAAGAATTTTCTTTCGGCATTCTGGCGTCCCCATCGTGTCAAGGAATTCGTAAAACCGCGGATCCTTCAAGCCGATGGGGAATGGGGCCACATAGGGAATGGTGAGCACCACATCATCAGGAAAGTAATATCGGTAGTAGGTGCAAGTCTCTCCACCTTTGCTGATTCCCGTGCTAATCCAGGGGCGATGATAGATCCGCCCAAGCAATTCGCGTACGTGGTGATAATCTCCGGCGGCTTGTTGAATGGTAAGGAAATCCCAATCGCGTTCCGTTGGCGTGGAGGGACCAAAGAATCGATGTTCAACACTGATGTAATTGGCGTCCAGCAATTCGGTTAATTCATGAGGCCGACGTTCTAATGTATAGCCATTGGTATTCATGACATTCAATTTGTCAAAGCCGCGGTGGACAAGCAGTACCCGCTGATAAAAATAAGTCCCATCGGCTTTTTCGTGATCGAGAGATTGTTTGATGTTCAGCATGAAGGCCGGATACTCGCCAACGTCTTTGACCCGTTCAAAGCGAACGTCAGGCAAGTCAAATAATCGTTGCTCCAAGTCGGGTACTTGTGACTGTGCGAGCGACTCATCCTGGGCCGTCAAAAAAGTGGCAGAGTTGGCCAAGTACCAAAGAAAAAAAAGCTTAATGCAGATTTGCGGAGATAGATGCATTTTGAGCACGATCTTTCATAGAGGGGCAAGGTAAGGTTCGCG
>JAAEPL010000563.1 GCA_024232675.1 Planctomycetaceae bacterium | reverse complement strand
CGGATATCCAACCCGTTACAAATTGCATACAACGTGCCGTCGTAGCTTCCCAACTGCTTGGCGGCTGGAAATAAATATTTTTCAAACGCCGTCAGCTCCTGGGGGCTGCAAACATCGCGCAAGGGTTGCACAATCCCGCGCCAGCCCCAATCACCGACAATGGGGTCGTCCTGATTTACCAAATCTGGCGGGTCTCCGCCTGCAATTGCGAGAAACAACTTGGCCTGCAGATTATTTCCGGGCATGGCAATGGAACGTACCAAGAATTGATCTTGGGATGCATTGAATCGCTCCACCACGCCATCCACCACATCTCGATCCGCCCCGCCCCAAAAATGCCAGAAAACGACTTCACTACGCCCCGCATTCTCTGGGCGGTCGATCTCCCTAGGATGAGAGCGCTGTAATGTCACCAGCATCCCGGTGACCAGTATGCAAACCAGCACAAAAATCGTTAGCAGTTGCTTCATTGTGATGAGTAATAGACCCAATGTTTGGAAGAGCGAAACAACAGCAACGTGCAAACCACCAAAATCACGAAGGTGACCCAAGCCATCGCCGAAGCATAGCCCATCTCCAAATCAGAGAAAGCCGAGAGAAACAGATGGAGCGAAAACACCAACAAGGACTCTCCTGGTTGGCCGGTACCTTCGCTAAGAATATAAATCGACGTGAACGTCTGCACGCTTTTAATGAGCCCCATCACCAAATTGAATAGGATAACAGGGGACAGCATGGGGAGCGTGACATGCCAGAACTTGCGAAACCGACCTGCACCGTCGATCGTTGCCGCTTCGTATAACGCCTCCGGCACGTCGCCCATCGCTGCCAAGAAAATGATCATGGCATTACCAACGGCCCATACCGACATTAACACCAGTGCGTCTTTTGACCCAAACAGCAAGAGTTGATTTTCTCCGGCTGCCCAACCTGCGACGGTCTCTAAACCCTGCAAGGAAAACGCGGAACGAGACTGGGTTAGCCAATTTTGCCCTGGTATTCCCAACCAGCTTAACAGGTAATTTACCATCCCATCCTGAGGGTCCAGCAACCACATCCACAACACACTGGTTGCCACAATGGGGATCACGGCGGGCAAGTAAAAAGCGGTTCGGTAAAACGCCTGGCCACGCACCTTCCAAGATAAGGCAATCGCCAAACCCATCCCCACGATGATCGATAGGGGCACCGAAAGTAGGGCATAGTAGGCGGTATTTTGCAGCGCGACGGCAAAGCCTCGTCCCTCGCGAAATTCCTGCAGCAATCTTTGGTAGTTTTCCGCACCCACCCACTCAGGTGGGTTGATCAGGTCATATTGGCAGAAACTCCAATAAATTGACGCAGCGAACGGCCAGGCGATCAGCAGTAAGAAACCAACCAACCAGGGGCTGGCAAACAGATATCCAATCAGGTTGCGACGCTTCATCACCCACGAAATTACCACGTTCCTGGCATACCAGCAAACGCGTCTTTTCAAGAACCGCGGGTTTTGATCGAATAAGGCTCAGGCAATGTGAGATTTGGCCGATCCATCGCGGGACTTCCCCGGTGCCTTTCTGCTGACTTCCTTTTATCAATACAAGTTAACTTAATTCCGATCTGCTTTTTATGACTCAAGATATTCTGGCTGAATTAGCTTGGCGTGGCCTGGTCTACCAAAACACGGACGAGGAGAACCTTCAAAGTTGGCTTAACGCCGAACCGCGTACGGTTTACGCCGGCTTCGATCCCACGAGCGTTTCGCTGCATGTTGGAAACTTGATGCCGCTGATGATGTTACGCCGGTTTCAAAAAGCGGGACATAAAGTCATTGCTTTGATTGGTGGAGCCACGGGCATGATCGGTGACCCCAGTGGAAAGAGTGCGGAACGCAACTTGCTTGATGAAAATCAACTGCGGCGTAACGTCGAAGGTATTGGAGAGCAAATCCAAAGCGTTCTCGCCGACGAGAATAACCCGGCACTCGTTGTCAACAATTACGATTGGATTAAGACATTCAGCTATATCGAGTTTTTGCGCGACGTCGGCAAGAACTTTCCCGTCAATGTGATGATGGCCAAAGACTCCATTAAAAGTCGACTGGATGGTGAATCCGGTATCAGCTACACCGAATTCAGTTACATGCTTTTGCAGGCCTACGATTTTGTTCACTTGCACCAAGCATTCGATTGCCACCTTCAGGTGGGAGGCAGTGACCAGTGGGGGAACATCACCGCAGGAATCGATCTCGGTCGCAGAATGCGGAGTGCCAAGTTATTTGGAATCACCAACCCGTTGTTGACCAAAACGGATGGGACCAAGATGGGAAAAACGGAAAGCGGTGCCATCTGGTTAGCGAGCGAAAAAACCAGTCCATACCAGTTCTACCAATATTGGATCAATGTGGACGACGCCGATGCGGGACAATGCCTGCGGTTCCTGACCGAACTCGACGAAACCACCATCACGGAACTTGATCGTTCTCGCGAAAACGAACCGCACTTAAACGCCAGCCAAAAAAGTCTGGCGGAAGAATTGACCAAACTGATCCATGGTGACGGGGGATTGGCCTCTGCTAAGAAGGCAACCGAAATTTTCTTTGGTGCAGAAATCAGCGACCTCTCTGACACGGAACTGGGAAATATTTTCAATGACGTTCCGAGCGCTGAAATCCCCAAGGAACAGCTGCAGGGCGAGGGAGTCTTATTAACAGAAGCCTTCGTGGTCGCTGGGTTAGCAAAAAGTAAAGGCGAAGCCCGCCGTACGTTGACCCAGGGGGGCGCCTACGTAAACAATCGCCGTGAGTCTGTGGCGGACCGAAAACTCACACTGGAAGATTTAGCCAGCGAAACCAACATTGTGCTACGCAGCGGGAAAAAGAAATACGCGTTGTTACGCGTGGCGGAATGATGTCACAGGCTGCTTGATTCGCTACTACATATATTCGCGCACAAAAAAACACCGGCGACCTCTTGGGTTGCCGGTGCTTCATCCGTTCTTGCGAGAGTGGGAACCCGTTTATTTCTCCAAGCCCAACACTTTCACGCCCTGTTGAAAGACGATATCCGTGGGGATGCCGGCCCGATTCACACGTTCCAAATCAGCCTGCAGTTGGGGTCCTACCGCCCCCATTTCATCGATAAACTTGGCCGTCGCGGCATAATCACCATCACCCTGCAATTGCAAGATCTTTTGCGTCAAAGCTTTCATCGCCTCTTTCATTTTGTCGATGTCGACCCGGTACTTGCCCGATTCCTCGCGACTGAAAGCCCCCATCTCCTTAAAGAAATTGAAACGCAACATGTTTGCTCGCCCATGAGCGCTGCTGGCGCCAAAGCGTACTGAGCGGAAGATGCTGGCCATGAAGGTCACGTAATAATCCTCCAACTGCCCTTCGGTCAATTCACCGCTTTCTAAAAGACGGGTCACCATATACAGACCAAGGATATCTGCTTTTCCTTCCTCGATCGCACTGGCATTTTCTTTCAAAGCATCCCGCACGCGAGACCCGTCGGTTACCGTGTACTTAATCCCCAATCCATGGGCCACTTCGTGAAACATCGTATTCGCAAAAAACGCATCAAAGGTGATGTGTTTGCGTTGATCCTCTACGATCAACACATCCGCCAAGGGAACTAGAATCTCATCGTACTTGGCCTGCATCGCATTTTTAAGTTGCAAACGGCGGGTCCCCTTTTCCAACTGTACCGTTTCGTCGTTCGGTAAATTAATGGCGATGGTCTTGGAACCCGCATTGCAATCACCTGCGTAGTAGATCACGTCATAAGCGTTGAGATCGGAATCCGTGCCTGGCTTTTCCTTTTTATAACGATCTTCGACGGGCAATTCCTTTTGCAGTTGCGGAAGTAAATCAGCGTACTTACTTAATCTTTCACTCCATGCCATATCTTTGATCAATACATAAGATTCGCAAGCCGCTTTGTAACCGAACAATTGGTCTTCATAAGTTTCGATGGGCCCGATGACACAGTCTACCGCGTTATTTTTGGTACTCATCCACAACAAATCACTGTCCCGATACTGATCGGATAGCAATGCGTTAGCTCGCGCTCGCAGGTAGGCAGCAAACATCGCGTCATCTGCAAGTTCCGCCGCCGCCTCTAAATGCTCAGCGGCCTCCTTAAACTGTCGACTGAATTGCAGGCTATATTTGATGGCCCGTAATTCGCCTGATTCTCCGCGACGGATAAAGGTGTAAAGACTCTTCATCTGCTCTGCGGCATCCGGGTGGTCTTCAAGGTATTTTTCAAATTCTTCCTTGGACATATTGGCCGGATAAAAATTCGAACCTAATGGTTTCGCACCCACACCCGCAATGAATGGACGATTATCTTTAAGTCGATCCCAAGGACCGTAATTGATTTGGAAATGTCGTTTCAGATCGGGGTCCGTAATTTCAAACTGATCAGCATCCCCAAGTGCCTGGTACCAAAAACACTCGTCCATTTTTTTAGCAGCTTCAATCAAATGCCCAAGCATCTTTTTTTGGTTGTCATCTAAGTGCTCTAGATCAGCCGTTAGCTTGACCGAACGATACCGCGTTAGCTGATCTTTCGGCAACACGTCAGCCGAATCTTGCGCTGCTAAGCCGGTAACCGACAAACACAGCCCTGCAATCAAGCCCACCTGGACGATTTGACGAATCATGGATTGTTCTCCCTGTTTATTAACCTCGGTACTCATTCCATTATCGTTGATGTCCAATGTTCGTCAAAGAGGTCGTGCCCTAAACTACGCAAATGATTCGCCTGCTCAATCGCCAAAACTCGGCTGACACATCGTTCCCCCTTTTGGGGGTGCTGGTGATCTGGTGCCTGATCACGTGGCTCAGTATAGACCGATACCAAGCACCGCCCGTGATACCAGCTGGGGCTGATCTTTCGGTCTTTTCCGCCGCCAGAGCGGAGGCGATTTTCCAACGCCTTTACGAAGATGCCGTTCCGCATCCCGCGGGCGAAAACGACAGCTTTCGTCAAAAAGTGATCGGTGAATTCCAGCGGCTCGGCTATCAAGTAGAGCTTCACAAGTCGCAAGCCAAGCCACGCAACCGCCGCAGCACGCTCGAGACCGTACCACTGACCAACTTGCTTGTCCGCTTG
>JAAEPL010000562.1 GCA_024232675.1 Planctomycetaceae bacterium | reverse complement strand
AGGTCATGGAAACCCGAGTTCCGAACCATGCTGAAATGGCTGCTACTGCGGCGATAGTTTTTAATGATCTCGATCACGTCGTCATGGTCCCCTGATCGGCCGAACAACTGAATACGGTTTGTTGCTACGTCCAAATCTAATTTGATCGCGCGGTCGGACATCATGCTTCGCAGCGCGTCATGGATCAGCTCAACATTATCTGCCACGCGATAGCTGGATTAATACGGGGCAGTTCTGTCTTCCGTGCTGTCCTTAGACGCCAATTCGAGCACCTTTACCAATTTTTTGATGGGTCCGAATTTTGCAGGATCCCCCATCAGTGGAAGCTGATTGCTGCGGGGGGAACCGTCATGGAAAAGGTGCCATCGTCGGAACGGCCGGTGCTGGGGACGATACCCAGAAGTACCTCAATTGCCTGAATGGTGTCAGCGGGTAACGCTTGCTTTCGCGCCATGCATTCGATTGATCCCCTGTCGTTCGGTTGTTTTATTTCAATGGTTTCGCCCCGCCGTTGTCGAGGGGATTCACCGAGCCGGAATGTTGTTTCGCGTAGTTCTTTGCATTGCCGATCCTTTTGACCAAACGTCGTGCTTGGCAATATTAAAAATGCCAACAACAAAATCCAGCACAGGTTTAAGTTCAATTTCAGGGAGTACTTAACTGACATTTCTTATGGGGCATCGCGATACAAAACGATGTCAGATATAAAAATACTGTCGGTAGTGTTGCCGAGGAAATTTAAGCGGAAGCGAAGCTGGAAATGGCGTTCGCGCGAAACCTATGTCTTGTGGCCTAAATAACCGTCAAAAACGCAATCGCAGATTTTCATCTGGCACTTCACCTCGGTATAATGAAAACGCCCAACTGAGCAATCGTTCCGCATAAATACCCGCGTACTAGGTGTTTTTGAAAACGTGAGCCTGTGATCCAGTCGGAAATTGACCGTGTTGGTTGTTGTTCGCCGAAATGCTTGCGAGATATGTGACAAGGGAACCAAATGGCTCAAAACAATAGCCGATTATTATCAGCTAGAGAATTGGCGAGGAAAGCCCCAAGCAGGGGTGAAGTAGGCCTGCAGCGACCACTTTCGGCGGCCCGCTACTTCTCCAGCAATTCCCTCACCATCCACTTTTGGGTTTGGGTTCTGTTGGCAAGCATGACCCAGGTCTCCCCAATCGTCGCTCAAGACGAGTCGGCAATTTCCAAAGACAATCAGCAGGTTAAGGGAAGCCGACTTTTGCAACCCAGCTCTTTTGGTTTCAAAATTCCGGTAGCCCAAGTTCGCCCTAACGACCTCGATAACGTCAAAACACGTGATGAAGACAATCGAACGGTGGTGGCCAAGTCCTATGTCAAGGTTGGTGATAATTATGTTGTTTTGTTACCAACGGGCCGATTGGTGGATCGATTTGCCAAGCAGGTCGAGGCGACCAGCGAAAAATTTGAACCGATCGAACCGAAGGCCTTAGCGAAGAAAGTCATCGAAGAAAAGCTGAGTCGGTTTTCGAATGTGAAAACCCATTTGAGTAAGCGAAAGCACTATGTGTTTCTTTACAACACGAGTGAAAAGTTTCTGGCCGGAACGGAAGCGATTTTGGTGTCGATGTTCAATGGCGTCAGAGCCTATGCCGAGAATATGGGCATTGAAACGCATGATCCAGACGTACCCCTGGTCGTGATCATGTTCCAAACGCAGGCCGAGTTCCAAGCCTATCAGGCCATGCCTCAAGGGGTGGTGGCTTATTACGATATGGTGAGCAACCACATTGTGCTGTGCGAAGAGTCGCCCTTGTTCAATACACGACCGGATCTAGCGCAGGGGCAATTGATATCTACGATCGCGCATGAAGGGGCTCATCAGATTCTTCACAATATTGGCGTCCAAAAACGCCTTTCCATGTGGCCGATGTGGTTATCGGAGGGGATCGCCGAATTTTTTGCACCCACTAGTTTTGGTCGACGCAATCGTTGGAAGGGTGCAGGAGATATCAATAATCTGCGAATGTTTGAACTGGAGTCGTTTCTGCAAACGCGATTTATTGAAGGGGTCGATGGAAAGACCATTCGCGAAACAGTGACGGCGCCCCGTTTAGATTCCACGGGTTACGCGGCAGCTTGGAGTATTGTGCATTTCCTGTCTCGAAAAAAACGCCGTAAATTTTACGAATACGTCGCTCAGATGAGCCAGCTGAAGCCGATGCGTGGAATGGTCGCGCCTAGCGGCGAACCCGTGATTGCTAATCTCGAACACTTCAACGCCTTTTTTGGCGAAGACAGTCAGGAAAACGAGGAGAGCATGATCGATTACCTTGGGGGCCTCAATTACGAATCGCCTGTCGCCGGTTTTGTCCACTATGTCGGTTTAGTGATTGTGCCGGAAGGTAATGAAATGAAACGCTACGCTTGTTGTTTCCACACTCAGCAAAAAGTGGATGAGTGGAAGGCGGTTCTGTTGGAGAAATTAACCAGCAGCCAAATCCAGCAAGCCAAGTGGGAGCTGAAAAAAGTGAAAAATCGCGGTGCTGCTAACGGCATCATCAGACGTTTTATCCGCTAGCCCGCTTCGTGTGCGAACCTGCCTCGAGCGGCCCCGTTGGGTGAATGTGAGTGGGGCGACAACATACACGGTTCTTGAAGCCACCGTTTTCCGATCCAGCTCAACCCCTTTCATCAAAATAGATCTTCTCTTGTCAAAGCCATGACGGGTGTTCCGTTAGGCGATTCCTTGGCAAATCTTTGCTCCCGTTACCGATCGCGTTACTGTGATTCCACGGCGACGGGCGAGGAGCTCTACAGTCAGATTCCTCAGGGCTTGGCCGGTGAAATCTGTCCCTTTGATGATCAAAAAGCGGACGCCTCAGCTTGGTTGGACAAGCTGCCCGTTATCGTCGATTTTCGCCGTCGTTTACTCGGTGGATAGGTCCGGCGAGCTTCGCGGGAGGCTGCCAGGATTGCTCGGTCGATCGGTTGTAACGATTGTGCTATTGAAACCTATTACAGGAAAAAAATCCTATCTCATTACCGCGACGTCGAAAGTGAAAGTCGTTTAGTGGGGGGATGTATGAACTAGGTTTCTCTAGCCACGCAGCAAACGCTCGAAACGCATGGCTTGTGAACAACGTCCCTCCGATCATGGAGGGTTCAGAAATGACCATAAAACTTGCATGGATCACAACGATCTAAAATCATGAAGCGGTTTTCATACATTACCGGTGCAACGCTTCCGCGAGCGGTTGCATCTTACATTTTGGCATTTGCAATCATTGCGATTTGTTTGATGACCATGTTCCTGACGGGGCAATGGACACTGAAGCAGCAAATCGCAAGTCTTAACCAAATCGCGAATCACCAACGAGTCCAGTTGCTCTCGCAAGAAATGGTGATGGTCAGTCTGCAAATGGCGAACGCCAGCGAACTCAGCGAATATAGCGATTGCCGTCATCGACTGAGTGATATTCGGCGAGATTTTTCACGTGCAATGCGATTGCAAAATCGCGGAACGATTGCTCCGAGCGAGGTGAACTCCGGCGAAATTTTTCCACCGCCAAAAGTCAACGCCAGTGCTCTGGACATTATCCGTCAGGTGAATGACTTACTGACGTTGAATTTCTCTGACCCGGCATTAGGTATCGCTGCTCAAAAAATGTCAGACTCGGCTACGGAATCGCTCGCTCCTAATATTGAGGAGTGGTCAGAGATGGTTAGTCGCAAAGCCAGTCATCGATTGTGGCAGGCCAGGCGAATTGAAGCCGCGTTATTTGTCACCGTCTTGGCAGTTTTGGTATTCGAGGCTTTGTTTGTATTTCGACCCATCCTCACGGCCCACGAAAAAATTGACTGGGCGGCTAATCATGATCCACTTACGTTGTTGCCAAATCGCCGGTATCTTTCCAGGCAAGCCAAGGCAGGCTTGTTGGAGTCGAAACGGATGGGATCATCCATTGGTTTTATGCATTTGGATTTGGATTGCTTCAAAGGGGTTAATGACAAGATGGGGCACTTGGCGGGGGACGCGATTTTGCGTGCCGTGGCTACTCGTTTGAGAAAAAGTCTGCCGTCCGACCACACGATCGCTCGCGTGGGAGGAGATGAATTTGCAATCCTATGCTGTAACGTTTCGGACGTCAGCGCTTTGGTCACATCGGCGGAAAACATTATCAAAGCTTTATCCAGCCCGATTGCCTTTGAGGATGCGAATTGTTCGATTGGATGTTCCATTGGATTGGCTATCTCAGATCCTAAGGAAACCGATTTTGAACGGGTCTTGTTGGACGCAGACATCGCACTTTACGCGGCCAAAAACAATGGCCGAAATCAGTACCAGATTATTTCTGAGCCGTTACGTGCCAAGTTTGAACGCAAGGAGAGAGCCACCCGAGAAATACGGGAGGCGATTGAACAAAAACAGTTCGTTCCCTATTTCCAACCGCAATTTAACACCAAGACCGGTCAGATTGTGGGCGTGGAAGCGTTGGCACGATGGTGTAAACCCGACAGTGTATTCCGCTCTAATGCAGAGTTCATAAAACTTGCGGAGGATACGGGGTTGCTAACTGAAATCGATGAGCAAATTCTTCACCATGCACTGGAAGCATTCGTTCGCTGGAGAGCTCTGGGGTATTCCATTCCTCGCCTCAGTTTAAATTTCTCGCTGAATGAATTGGAATCACCTGATATCGTGCAAAAGCTTAAAACGCGATTATCGCAATTTGAGCTGGGGCCGGAGCATATCAGTATCGAGGTTTTGGAGTCCGTGTTTTTAAACTCCAACACACAGGTGATCGTGGATAATATTAACGCTCTCTCTGCAGCTGGATTCATGATCGAGTTGGATGACTTTGGTACCGGGCATGCTGCTGTCACCAGTCTGCTTGATTTGTCGATAGATCGTATCAAGTTAGACCAAGCCTTGATTCAAGATATTGAATACGGGGGGGCGAGTGAAACGATCACACGGACGCTGATCCAACTTGCCGAAGAGTTGGATATTGCAACGGTTGCTGAGGGGGTCGAGAATGCAAAGCAGGTCGAAATTCTTTGCAATATTGGTTGCACCGAACATCAGGGCTTTTACTATGCAAAACCGATGTCAAGCGACGGTTTTTGCGAGTGGCTTTCCAACCGGTACGAACCCCACATGGATATCGTAGACACGGTTTAATCTGCTACTGGATTCAGCACGCTTCGCGACCTAGACTAATATCCAAGTTCTGCAAAAGATTTTGGATGAAAGCGAAGTGGACCATGACCCGTTTATTTTTGTTGGTTTTCTACGCGACGTTTCTCTGTGCGTCGACACCATTTTGGCTGCAAGGCGCAACATTAACGGAGGCTCCGAACATTGTTTTGGTAATGGCTGATGACCAAGGTTGGGGCCAAACCAGTTACAACGGCCACGCTCGCCTGAAAACACCCAACCTCGATGCCATGGCCGCAAATGGTTTACGATTCAATCGCTTTTATGCAGCTGCTCCCGTCTGTTCGCCCACCCGTGCCAGTGTCTTGACGGGGCGCACGAATCGTCGAACCGGCGTGGAGACTCACGGCTACGCCCTGCGTCGTCAGGAATTTACGCTCGCCCAGTTGTTAAAGAAACAGGGATATGCGACGGGGCATTTTGGCAAATGGCACCTGAATGGCTTGCGTGGTCCCGGGGCGCCCGTGCTTGGCGATGATACGCATCACCCCGGGGTCTTTGGCTTTGACCAATGGCTTTCCGTTACCAATTTTTTTGATCGTGACCCTTTGCTAAGCCGGCAAGGTAAATTTGAAGAATTCAGTGGTGATTCCTCGGAGGTCGTTGTTGATGAAGCGATCAAGTTCATGCAGCAACAAGTGGCCGCAGAGCAGCCTTTTTTCGCTGTGATCTGGTTTGGAACACCTCACGATCCTTTTGTTGCGAGTGCAGACGATATGTCGGAATTTGCAGATTTGGAACCACGCACTCAAAGGCAGCTTGGAGAATTGGTTGCCATGGACCGGAGTATTGGGACCTTGAGATCGGCGCTGCGGAAGGCTCATGTGGCCGACAATACGTTGGTCTGGTTTACCAGTGATAATGGCGGACTGCCGAGAATGGACCCGCCCACTACCGGTGGATTGCGAGGGTTTAAGCGAAGTCTTTACGAAGGTGGGCTGCGGGTGCCAGCTGTGGTCGAGTGGCCTGCCCGGGTCAAGCCTCGGGTGACGGAGTTCCCGGCGTCTTCTCTGGACATCGTGCCCACTTTGGCCGAAGTCACAGGTGCCGATACGGCGGATTTGGTACAGCCACAGGACGGGTGCAGCTTGGTCAAGCTTTTTGAAACGGAAATTGAGACGCGGGAAAAGCCAATTCCGTTTAGTTTTCTAAACCAATTCGTTCTCATCGATAACGATCAAAAGTTGATGTTTGTCGGTGAAAAGAATCCCACCTACGAACTATATAACTTGAAAACGGATCCTCAGGAAAAGAATAATTTACTGAAAACGGCGGACGCGAAGAGTATCAATTTGGAATCCTACCCGCTGGGCGGCAAGTTGGTAGAATTTCGCAAGTCGTTGCAGCGGAGCATCGCCGGTGCCGATTATCCCGAAGGGCATGTACGCGCAGGTGAGCCAGGCCCCCACTCATGGATGGATGATCAAAGATACCAACCCTACATCGAGGCTTGGCGGACCCGGCCCGAATTTAAACCATGGTTGAAAAACAAGTAGTCACTCCTCTGCCCAAGTTTTATTGGGGGCGACTGCGTCCCGTTTTCATGGTGTTGTCGAGCAGGCCCTGCAGCTCATTCGCTTTTTCGCGGTGGGTGAAAAACAGATTGGTGGTTTCGCCCGGGTCGTTGGTTAGGTCGTAAAGTTGTGCAGGTGCGGAAGCTGCATGGTTGGGCAACTGGAACGGCTTAAGTTTGGCACTCTTTTCGTAATTGTTGCCCCCCGATCCTTGGTGGGCCATGAGTTTCCAATTGTCTTTACGGATGACCAGGCTGCGTTGGTTGCGGAAGCCCTGCATCAGTAAGAAGGGCCGGACGGGTTCCGTGGATTTTTGCTGCAGGATAGGCAGCAAGTCGAAGCTGTCTTCTGCAGCCGTGGTCGGCAAGGCCGTTCCAATGATGCTGGCAGCCGTGGCCATGATATCTGTCAACGAGATCATTTGATCCGATACTGAGCCAGCGGCGATCTTACCGGGCCAGCGCACCAGAAAGGGGACGCGGTGCCCGCCCTCCCAGTTATCTCGTTTGATTCCACGCCAAGGACGCGCACCATCATGCTCGTGGTCCTTGCGCATGTTTACGATAGCGTCTACTTCGGGTCCATTATCACTTGTGAAAATCACAATCGTGTTGTCAGCCATCCCTAAGCGATCAAGCGTTTCCATTAACTCGCCCACAATAAAGTCGAGTTCGAAAATAAAATCTCCGTGCGGACCGGCTTGCGTTTTTCCTTGGAAGGCTTTGGCGGGAAAAGAAGGAAGATGGACAGCCTGAGTGCTGTGGAAAAGGAAGAATGGTTTGTCGGGTTGTTTTTCGGCGTGATCGATCAGGAACTGTTGGCTCTTGCTTAAAATCTTCAGGTCAACCTCTTCCAAATCGAAATCATCGGCAACCATGCCGGGGCGATTATCAAGCGAATAGGGATGCTTTGGCAGGTCAGTTTTGTCGAGTATCTGTTGAGGGGGGACGGGTACCTTGCGGCCGTCAATCCAGGCGTAAAGCCAGTCCGTCGTCGGGCAGCAAGCGGTACCGAAGAATTGCTCAAAACCACAATCGAGTGGCCCGCCGACAATATCGCGTGAGTAATCGATGCGTCGTACTTCCTCCAGGCCACCCTTGTGGATAGGTTCGCCCTGAGCATCAAAAAAGGTCAAACCGACGTGCCATTTACCAAAACAGGCGGTACTGTAGCCGGCATCTTTGAGCATCTGAGGAAGCGTTAAACGATCCGCCGCGATCAAGGATGGCCCCCCTGCCCCGGTGAATACTCTGCCACCCCGGGGAATACGAAACGGCATCTGTCCTGTTAACAGGCCGTATCGTGTTGGCGTGCAAACCGTGCAAGGGCTGTGCGCGTCCAGAAAACGCATGCCCTGTTCGGCCAAGTGGTCCAGGTGCGGCGTGGGGACCCGCGATGCAGGGTTGTAGCAACCCACATCGCCGTACCCTAGATCGTCGGCCAGAATTACCAAAATGTTGGGCAGAACTTCGTCGTCGGACTCGTTAGCCTGCAATTCAAAAGCACTTCCCAAAATGATCACCGCCGTGATTATTTTCCACATGGTTTTTTCGGCGAAGCCGACTCCCTTACTTGGTTAATTGGTGCAGTGTCGGTGTTGGAGCGTTTGAAATTCCATGCTGACAATCAGTGAGAGCCTTTTATTCGAGGCGCTGGCATGACAGGCAGCAGTTGTATCGTTAGCGGACCGGTCATCGTTCTGAAGCTTTGCCGTTTCGCTCGATTATTCGAACTTGGTCATGGTCTTACGCTCTGTTACAGGATACCAGTCTCCTATTTTTTTGACCAATGCAGCGACTACGTCCGGGTGTTCCGCGGCGACATTTTTTGTTTCGCCTGGATCTGAAATGACATCGAATAGTTGCGGGCGTTTTTCTGTTCTAGGGTGAGTGGCGGCATGGCGATTGACTTCCCCATCATAGGTGAGGATGAGTTTCCATTTGCCATCGATGCACCAGCGAAACAACAGAGAGGCTTCGGGGTTCTGGATATCAGCAATATCATGGGCGAAAGTTTCGCCAAAAATCACCTCGCGAGGAATCGGTTTGCCATCCCGCATATAAGGAAGAAGATTGATGCCCGGCAGGTCTGAGGGGATCTCCACGTTGGCGGCTGCTAAAATCGTGGGCATCAGGTCGATGCTGCTGCATAACTCGGGACGATCGGCAGGTTTCAGGTGACCTGGCCAACAAAACATGATCGGAGTTCGCACGCCGCCCTCGTAAGGGGTTTGTTTGCTGCGTAGGGCGTAGCGGCGGGAGTTGGGATTCTGAATCCAACCATTATCGCAAACGTAAACGATCAAAGTATTGTCCGCGATGCCCTTGGCATCGATATAGCGAATCAGTTCACCACAGGATTCATCAAACCACTCGCACATGGAATGGTACTTGGCAATCGATTCGGAGAGACCGCTGTCTTTTCGCTTGTCTAAAAAACGTGGTGGTGGATTGTGGGGTGTGTGGGGCATGATGGGAGCAAACCAACAGAAAAATGGTTTTTTATCAGCAACCGCTTTATCGATAAAATCGGTGACAGGCTGCAGCCCATCTCGGCCGATCTGAAGTCCGTCATCACCATGTCGCCCGCCCTTTTCAGGAAAACCACGCGTCATGCCGGCGGTGAAACCACCTTGCTGATAACCACCCTCCCACCATTTTCCAGATTGAAAACAGGCGTAGCCTTGAGCGGTTAATAATTTTGGGATGGTTGCCAGTTTTCCAATGAAAGAAATCAAGGTGTCGCAGCGTTGGCGGTAGAGTTCACTGCCCGATTTGGCGTACTTGGGGGATGGGTCGTTGCCCGTGACTCCATGCTGGTGGGCGTAACGCCCTGTGATCATGGTCAATAACGAGGCTCGGCAAAGGGCCGTGGGAACGTGCCCTCGTCGGAACAGTACGCTTTGTTCCGCAAGTTTGTCCAGATTCGGCGTGTCGATCTCCTCGTGGCCCATGAAAGAGTAATCGGTCCACGCTTGATCGTCGGAAATGATCAACACGATATTGGGTTGCTGGGCCTGGGCATCCGCGGATTTAATTAACCCACTTGCCATAACGGTGCAGCAAAGAAAAAACGCAAAACCGATTTGGGTACTCTTTAGATTCATGACGCCGTCAGGCCTGTGGGAAATGGAACATCTTTGGGTAAATGGAAATTGCTTGACGCGATTCCTGAGATTGATGAGCTATCGAGAATACGCAACCCGTCTGTCCAGTTCCAGTAGAGGGGATTGCAGTTTCGAATTTTGGCCAAATCCAGCTATTGCTTGGAGCTTGGGAGATGAGGTCGGTTGTCCTTGGATATAAAAATAGGGGATCCTTGTGACGGGATCCCCATATGCTGTTGTGTCATTGTCCGCAAAGCGGAGAGGGTTAGTCCCAAACCTTCGGGTCGCCATTGGCGGGGATAACTACGCGGGCTCTTTTCTTGCAGCAGGGCCAGCAGAGCTTGGCGATCTTTCTTCCCAAGATGCCGTTCCGCCACTTAATCACGGGTGCGATACCCACGCAGCATGGCGGAATCTCAATGCAAACCTCGTGAGGGCATCCGCAATCATCCACTAATACGAAAATGGTTGGGACCGGGCAGTCGCAAACATTGCAGCAACCGCAACTATTCGCAATGCCTTGGTGATGCATCGTCGGCACGGGAGCCGCCGTCACGGGTGCCACTGCTTGGGGAGCGGGTTGGGCCGCGGGCGCCACGTCCGATGGCGAGGCTTCTGGTTCCTGAACCGGCAGTTCGAGTGCGGGTGTGACCGGTTGGGATTGCAATACCGAGACAGGGGCGGGTTGTTTCT
>JAAEPL010000561.1 GCA_024232675.1 Planctomycetaceae bacterium | reverse complement strand
CAGCGCTCCGACCTTTTATTACAACGTGGTGCCGAGGCGTCGAGGTACGCCTTTTTACGCCCAAGCATTTGTCGACGTGGCGGACGGTCAGTGGCCTCAGCAAGTGGTTCGTGATTTACAAACCGCGATCGATCAAAAAGTATTTGATAGCCGAGTCATCGTTCGTCAACTTGAACAAGGGCCGCCGTTTGATGCGCCCATTGAGATACGCGTCTTCGGCTCCGACTTGGCAACCTTGCAGCAGTTGGGATCACAGCTAAGGGTGCTGTTGAGTGAAACCCCAAACGTGATTCACACGCGTTCGGATTTACAGGACAGCATTCCAAAACTCGTAGTGGACTTGGATTCGAACGTCGTACAACGAGCCGGGTTGAACGCCACCAGTGTCGCCCAGTTTTTATATACGACGGTCCAAGGCGCCGCAGCAGGAAGTATTTTCGACGGCGTCGAGGAATTGCCTGTGCGGGTTAACGTCAACTTGAAAGACGCTGCTCAGGCAGACCAGTTGGCTTCCCTGGTGATACCCACGCAGGGCCAGCCCAAGCGAAATTCTGGCATGCGGGCAGGACCCGCAACGCCTACTCAACCACCCACGCTGGGCAGTTTGGGTCGTTTCGAGCTCGATTCCGATGTCGCCACCATCGTGCGTATCGATGGTCAGCGAGTTAACGAGGTCAAAGCCTATATTCGCGCGGGCGTGCTGCCGTCGGTGGCCATGAAAGATTTCCGCGAGCGCTTCTCAGCAGCCGATTTTGATTTACCGGATGGCTATCGATTGGAGTTGGGGGGCGAGATGGAACAGCGTTCCCAAGCCGTCAACAATTTAATTGCCAACGCCGTCGTCCTGTTCACACTCATGCTTTTGACCTTGGTGGCGGTTTTTCGATCTTTCCGCTCGGCGCTGATCATTGCGGCGGTCGGCGGACTCTCAATCGGTCTGGGCCCACTCGCTCTGTTTTGTTTTGGTTTCCCATTTGGTTTTATGGCGATTGTGGGCACCATGGGATTGGTGGGTGTGGCAATCAATGATTCGATTGTGGTGTTGGCAGCCATCGGAGCCGAGAGTCGAGAAAAATGGCAAGATCCCCGCGGGATGGCGGAGATCGTGTTTGCCAGCACCCGACATATCATTGCCACCACATTCACCACGATTGCAGGTTTTGCTCCCTTAGTCATGGCAGGAGGTGAGTTTTGGCCACCTCTAGCCATCACCATTGCGGGTGGTGTCGGGGGTGCGACGCTGTTGGCTTTGTACTTCGTGCCGTCGCTGAAACGGGTCCTCTATATGAAGAAAATCAACGCTTAAAACCAGCTTCAGTCGGATTCACGGGAAATCGTTCAACAGCATCGAACGTTTTTTATCATACGCAAATGCCTGCATTCGGTTTTCTTCGGTTGAAATCATAGAGATTTACAGGGATAGTTGTGGGTCTAGGAACACCTTTGACCCGGGGAACTTCTGTCGAGAATATGCTGACTGACGCCTTTACGCCGGAAGTGGAATCCGATTCGCTAATACTCCAGGGGCAATTCCTCACGTTGGCCGATCTGGGGACCGCCGTGCGACGCCAGAGACCTGTCAAAATCTCTGCGGATCCGAAACTGGCGGAGCAACTCAAGAAATCGGTAGAGCTCGTCGCCAAGGCGGTCGAAGAGGGTCAACCTGTTTACGGAGTGACGACTGGTTTTGGTGGCATGGCGGACAACGCCGTCCCGGCCAAATTAGCCGGTGAGTTGCAAAACAATCTGCTCTCATTTCTCGCGGCCGGGGCCGGTGATCCTGTTGATGAGAGGCACGTTCGCGGGGCGATGTTATTGCGGGCTAACGTCTTGCTTAAAGGTTGCTCCGGTGTCCGCTTGGAGATGATTCAACGGTTGATTCGGTTTCTCGATGCGGATGCCATCCCAGTGGTCCGAGATTTGGGTTCGATTGGAGCCAGCGGGGATTTGATACCACTGGCGACGATCGCACGAGCGATTTGTGGCCAATCGGCATGTGTCAAAGTGCAGCATGGGGATCGCTTGCGAAGCGGCCCTCAAGTGCTGGCGGACTTGAATCTTGCTCCCTTGCAATTGTTACCCAAAGAGGGATTGGCGTTGGTCAACGGAACTTCGTTCTCGGCAGCCATCGCCGCCAACGCCACCAATGAAGCTCGCCAGTTGATGGCTTTAGCGACGGCCACTCAGGCCATGCTGATGCGATCGCTATTAGTGAACGAACAGCCTTTCGGGGCATTTGTTCAGGAGTGCAAGCCACATCCCGGTCAGGTCTGGTCCGCCAAGGTGATGCGTGATTTATTGGCTGGATTTACGAATACGCTGCGGGCACCCGATGCCCAGGTTCAGGATCGGTACTCCTTGCGGTGCTTCCCGCAATACATGGGGCCGATTGCCGAGGGCATCGCGCAAGTTCAAAAGGTAGTGGAAACGGAGATGAACGCTGTTTCCGATAACCCTCTTATCGACTGCGAAGACGGCACGTTCCACCAAAGCGGAAATTTTTTGGGGCAATATGTGGCTTTGGCAATGGATGATTTGCGACGCCATATTGGATTGTTGGCGAAACACCTCGATGTGCAAATCGCCAGTTTGGTGGCACCTCCATTCAACGGTGGGCTGAGCGCTTCTTTACGCGGGAATGACGAAAAGTCCTCTAACATGGGTTTGAAGGGATTGCAGATCTGTGGAAATTCCATCATGCCCTTACTGACTTGGTATGCGAATCCCATCGTTCAGCATTTCCCGACTCATGCTGAGCAGTACAACCAAAACATCAACGGGCTCAGTTGGGGGGCGGCCAACCTGGCTTGGAAATCGGTTCAATTGTTCCAACAATATACCGCGGTGTCCCTGATCTTTGCGGTGCAGTCGCTCGACTTAAGAAGCCATGCTCTGCATGGGCATTACGACGGCAGTAGTTTATTGGGTGATCTGGCCCGTCCACTTTACGAGGCGGTTTGCCATACCCTGGAATGCGAGCCTAATCGTCAGCAACCATTGTTGTTTGATGATGCTGATCGATGGATCGAACAGGATATTGAGTCGTTGGCTAACGATATCAAGAAACATGGGGCCGTCTGGCAGGCGGTGCGACCCATTTTGAATTCCTTTGACGATAGTTTTGGAACTGCCTGATGAATGTTTGCGAAGGTTTGACGCGCACGGCACGATGGCTCCCCGATCAAACGGCTTTGGTTTTCCATGACCGTTCGATCACTTACGCGCAGCTTGACCGCTTGTCCCAAGCGGCCGCAGATTATTTGCAGCAGTCGGGATTGCAACAAGGCCAGAGGGTGGCGTTAATGCTGCCCAATACGCCTGCCTTCGTGGTTTGGTATTACGCCGTTTTGAGACTCGGCGCCGTGGCCGTATCTGTCAGCACGCGTTTAACGCCTCGTGAGGTCGGTTATGTCGTATCTGACTGCGGTGCGACGTCGGTGATTGCACTGGGAGAGACCCTGCAGGAGATGGAACGCGAGTTGACCCCTGACGTGACGATTCGCGTGGCCACGGGTATTGACGGCGTGGACGTTGCCGGCCAACCGTTGACCGTTGACTCCCAGAGCCAGTCGACTTGGGTCGATGCGGATCCTGATGCGGCAGCCCTGATTTTGTACACGTCGGGAACGACAGGATTTGCCAAGGGAGCGACGTTATCCCATCGCAATGTGCGAACCAACGTGTGTGCTTTCAACCATCTATGCGGGATGGAATCAAGCGATCGGATGTTGTTGGCGGTCCCATTGTTTCACTGTTTCGGGCAGAACGCGCTTTTGAACAGTGCTTTCAATGTTGGCGCCACACTGGTGCTGCAAGAGCGATTTGATTTGAACGAGACTCGCCGTTTGATTCAACAGCATCAGGTAACCCAACTGTACGGTGTCCCCATGATGTTCCAGCTGTTGCATGACAGTTGTGAGCCGGGCGATTTATCGAGCGTGGATTATTGCTTTTCAGCAGCTGCCACGTTGCCGATTCAGGTCAGCCGTGCCTGGCAACAAAAATTTGAGATGCCGATCTACGAGGGCTATGGATTAACCGAAACGTCACCGTTTGCCAGCTACAATCACCGAGTGCGTTTTGTACCGGGCTCGATCGGCACACCCATCGACGGTGTGGAAATGAAAATTGTCGATTCCGAAACGGGGCAAGACTCGGCACGCGGGGATCTGGGTGAAATTGTGATTCGCGGTCCCAACGTCATGCTTGGATATTGGAACAGGCCAGATGAATCTGCCCAAGCGATCCGCAATGGCTGGTTCCACAGTGGGGATATCGGCCGTATGGATGAGGATGGATTTTTCTACATTGTCGATCGGGTTAAGGACATGATCTCGATTGGCGGCGTCAAGGTATTTCCGGCGGAAGTCGAGCGAGTTTTTCTGGATCACCCCGACATTTCCCAAATCGCCATTGTGGGTATTCCTGATCCTGTGTTTGGTGAGCAGGTCGTGGCTTTCATCGTTTCCGAAGCGGGCCGAGACAGCAGCGCATCCGAATGGTTGGATGATGTCGCGGGATTTGCCAAAGAGAACTTGAGCAACTTCAAAATTCCCCGCCAGTTTTTTCAGGTGGATGAGTTGCCACGAAACCCGTCGGGCAAGATTCTGAAGACGAAATTGCGTGAGTTGGCGCAACAAGGAAAACTACCCGTGGCCACACTCCAAACCAACCAACCCGTCACCGAACCCCATCGTGATCCGCAATTGCGATCGTTGCTCCTAAACACTTTCGAATCAGAGCGCTTGCGAGTAGCTACGGAATTTGTCCAACAAGCGGTTCAGGAAATTGGCCAGTTGGATTCGTTACCGGAACCGTCGGCTCGTTTCCTCGAGGCCGGTCTTGATTCTCTGATGATCGTTGAATTAAGCGGACGCGTTGGGTTGGAAACGGGCCTCGGTGATCGCTTGCCGCCAACGCTGGTGTTCGATTACCCCACGATCAGTGAACTAGCCGGGTTTCTTCTGGCTCAGATATTTCCATCTCAACCGACCGCGCCTTCGCGTGAGGTGACGCCTTCAGAACCGGAAGGTGACAGCCGCAATTTACGCGCAGAGATCGAAGAGATGACGGAAGAGGAGGTTCTGCAAGAACTTCTTAAAGAAGTCGACAGTTAAACGCCGTTCGTTCCCGAAAAAAATGCATTGACCTATGCCTTCAGACGCCAATAAGTTTTCACCGAATCAACAAGCTTTACTGAAAATCCGTGAACTCAAGCAGCAACTTGAGGAGGCTCGCCAAGCGTCGAACGCCGGTGAGCCGATTGCGATTGTTTCCATGGCTTGCCGATTTCCTCGCAGTGCTACCTCGCCCGAGTTGTTTTGGGAGTCGCTGGTAAAGCAAGTCGATGAGGTCGGCGAGATCCCGGAAGATCGCTGGGACTTGGAGGCTTTTTATGACGAAGATCCAGAGGTTCCTGGCAAGATGTACGCCCGCCGCGGCGTTTTCCTAGATCAGCTCGATATGATGGACCCTGAATTTTTCGGGATCTCACCGCGAGAAGCAACATGGGTCGACCCCCAACAACGTCTGTTGTTAGAGGTGGGTTGGGAGGCATTGGAACGAGCGGGTTGGACGCCGGAGGTCATCGGTGAGCACACGGGCATTTTTGTTGGCTGGATGCACAACGATTATCAAAATGAAGCCAGTGATTCCTTCTTAAATCTGAATCCTTATATCGCTACGGGTGCTGCGGGCAGTTTTTTGTGCGGAAGGTTGGCTTATTATCTCGGTCTGCAGGGCCCCAGTGTGGCGGTCGATACAGCTTGCTCGTCTTCGTTAGTTGCCCTGCATCTAGCCATTCAAAGTTTGCAACGCGGAGACTGTGATCGGGCCCTCGTAGGCGCCGTGAATGCTATCTGCTCACCGACGACTAATATTTTGACATGCAAATTGAAAGCGCTCTCTCCGCAGGGTCACTCGCGGGCGTTTGACGCGGCTGCCGACGGCTATTTGCGAGGTGAGGGATGCGGTGTGATCACGGTGCGTCGTCTTGCGGATGCGTTGGCTGATGGCGATCAGGTATTAGGGGTGATCCGCGGTTCGGCGGTAGGTCATAACGGTTTCAGCAGTGGCTTAACTGCACCCAACCCCCAAGCGCAAGAGAAGGTAATTCGTCAGGCTCTGCAGGAAGCGGGGCTGACATCGCTGGAGATATCGTATTTGGAAGCCCACGGTACAGGAACCGAGTTGGGTGACCCGATTGAGATGCAGGCGGCTGCCGCTGCCTTGGGCGAAAATCGAACTGCCGACAATCCGCTTTTCGTCGGGTCGGTGAAGACTAATATTGGCCACTTGGAAGCCGCGGCTGGGATGGCTGGCATCATGAAGGTGTTGCTGTCGATGCAGCATAATCGCATTGCCGGACAAATGAATTT
>JAAEPL010000560.1 GCA_024232675.1 Planctomycetaceae bacterium | reverse complement strand
TTAATCAGTTGGGAGTTGACTGTAATCGTCTGAGTTACTTCTTCGGTGGTCTGGATCGCAAGCTGGTTGGCGTCGAGGGTGCCGAACCGATTCCTCAGTTAATTTCCTAAAGATTTGCAGGGCGAGAGTTTACGGCAAACCTGCAAAAAGAGACCGGCAGGGGGATCTGTGGGAGAGCACCGATTATCGGTGGAACCAGGTCTGTCTGTTGGTGACGGGCGTCCGCCTTGGCAGGCTGCAGCCGACGATTTCTGTGGAAGCCGCGCATTCCGTATTCGGCGGGATCGATGCGTTAGCAAGGGTGCGGGCAGAATTCGCCACGATGTCAGCGGCCTTTCATGGCTTACGGAACACCGCCCGCTTGGGGCAAAAAAAAACGAAGCATGAATCATGCTTCGTTCAGTAGCGGCGAAAGGACTCGAACCTTCACTCCCGTTCGGGAACTTGATTTTGAATCAAGCGCGTCTGCCAATTCCGCCACGCCGCCATTGGTGAGGTCAGGATTTTAACCGGAAATGCCGGTAAGGAAAAGGCAGAGATTGCAGTAATCTGCAAATCAATTTCAGTCGACTTTCAGCCGTCGATTTACGATTCACGGTGCGGAATCCTTTACAAGCCTTGCCGGTCCACCACTTCACCACCTTGTGGCGTAAATAACTTAAGTAGGAGTTCGGGAGAAATGTCATTCGACAGCAGCGAAATCGAGCCATCCATAAAGCCAACGTAGAAACCTGTGGGCCTTATGCCTCCTAAATCAGCTCGTGGATCCGCAGGGTTGACTTTGTAGTCTTGAGGCTTGGACCAAGGCACCATCGCGTCACGGTTGACCTCGACCAATCCTATGGTGTTGCTGGTGCCGTCTTTAAAGTCGGGGAAATCACAACTCTTGCGTCGACCCAAGAGCATATTTTCGCCGGTGACAAACAGCAGATTGGTATGGCCTTCTTGACCCATTTGAGGTTGTAAATCCACACTTTTCAAAAATTCAGGCATCTGCTCGACGAGTGGCAGATTGTTCTTGCTATCCCACGGTTCATCTAATTTGAATTTCTCGTAAAGTGCGTTTTGCTCAATGAAGGGGAGGATTGCGACGCGCCAACTGAGCAGCGCTTCCCCCTCGTCATTGTAAAAGTTAGTTGGTAATTTTCGATAAGCTGAATCGTAGTTGTGCATCGCCAGCATAATTTGCCGGATGTTGTTTGCCGTTTGAACTCTGCGAGCTGCATTTCTGGCTTGTTGAACCGCCGGCAATATAAGTGCGGTGGCGATGGGTGCAAAAGAAACTCCGTAACTAGCGTTAAACGTCAATTCGTTTCCGTTGGTGGTGGGGCTTAGTTGGTTTGAAAAATAGTCGGCCAATCGCCGTGCGTAATTCGAGGTGGCCACTTGCACTGGGTCGTTCGGATTCAGCATCGGCGAGACTTGGTTTAGCATGAATTCTTTGCCGAGCTTGATTCCGCGTTCAATCACCTCACCCAGTTTTGCAGCCTGCCCCGGTTCTGCCGTAAGCACCATTTCCGAGCGCATTTGCGCCCCCAGTTCTTGACGCATGTAACAGCTGTTTATCAAAGTGGGGATTTCGGCGAACACGCGGAAATTTTTGGGGATGGAATCTTGATCAATGGTGCTCATGATCATGGGTCTTAACGCGGCGATATCGACGCATGCATGTAGCGAAGTATGGGATAAGTCTCTGTCTAGCAATTGGAGGATGCGACGATCATCTTCTTGATTTTCAGTGAGCATTTTCGTCAAGAAGGTCTCTTCACCCACAAGAAAGTTTTTGCGGTCCAAGACCACGATTCTTATGCCGGGTTCCACTTGGTAACTCGGGAGATTTTGAAACGTATCCTGTTTAAGGGATTTCGTGATTTGGCCCCCCATTACGACGGGTTCACTAAAACGCACCAGCAATCCAAATTTTGGTGGAGATACCGGTTCAGGTAATTCACTCAGACCGAGTAACATTTCAATCTTCATGAAATCCATACCGAAATATTGTTCGCTCCATGCGGAAGCTATTTCGAATGGTAGCAACTCAAGGCCGGGGTCGTCAGTTAATGCAGAAGGCCAGGCAACCATCGCAGCTACTGTTGATTTGGGGACGGCGACGTTTTCCAGCTCTATTTGTCCAACCACCTTGATCTGCGCGGTAGTTTGAGAAACCGATACAAGACTGCCCAGTAGGATTGCCAAATAGGCGATGGTTTGTTGGAACTTCATTTTCTACCTCTTATCGGGTCTAGATTTGCAGAGCGAATGCTTAAGCAACGATTGCGATCGAGCACAGGAAAGTGGGGCAAGGACCATGGATCGGATGCCAAAATGAATAACCATGGACATCTCACCTCAGCGCAGGATAGCGAATTGCGGCATCCCGCACAATTATCCGCGCCGGGAAACAGAGTGGTTCAGGGGCTGAAGTGTCAGATTAGCTCGTTCGCAGGGAGTCAATCAAAGGGGCGCGAAAGACACTGCGAGATGCTAACCAAGTCGTCAGCAAGCCTACGAAAGTGATGGCAGCAAACATCGCTAAAAGTTCTCGCCAAGGCATGGAGGCATCACCGAAAACGTAATGCGGAAACGTGGTCACCAGAGCGGCAACA
Source organism: Planctomycetaceae bacterium (assembly GCA_024232675.1). Taxonomy (GTDB): domain Bacteria; phylum Planctomycetota; class Planctomycetia; order Pirellulales; family Pirellulaceae; genus CAJQPP01. Next base: position 194 of record JAAEPL010000560.1, on the reverse strand, counting down.
ATTCCAATGCCCATACCCACCATCAATAGCCATGCGTTTTCTGTCATGATCATTTGCGCCAACTGAGCTTTGGTGAAACCGATCGCTCTCATTAAACCTAATTCTTGTCGGCGTTCCAGTATCGATCGCAATTGGACCGCTGCTAAGCCGAGTGTTCCCAAAAGAAGCCCTAACAGTCCGAGACTTTGGAAGGT
>JAAEPL010000559.1 GCA_024232675.1 Planctomycetaceae bacterium | reverse complement strand
CAAAAGATCCCCAGTTCATTATGTGGGTACTCGTTGTCACCGTAGTACTTGGCGCTATCGCCTTCTTTATCACCAAGTACATGCTTCGCAATTACAAATCGGTCTCCTCGGAGGGTGACGATAGTACAAACTCGATTATCAGTTCAGACGTGACCCGATCCATTGCCAAAGCTCGCATGCATCTGCAACGTGTTCGTAGCGGAACGGGTGGCGAAATAGAACAACGAGCCGGAAAGATGCTCGATGAAATCGATGCTGTGTCGGAGATGGCTCGTAAAAGTGTCGTCACGAACACCGATTCTCAAGATCTTGTCCAAGTTGAAAAAATATTCGTCGTGCTGCAAGTGCTGACCGCCTGTCTTGTAGCATTCGCTCACGGTTCCAACGATGTTGCGAACGCAATTGGACCTCTATCTGCCGCGTATCAAGCCGTTAGCGAAGGCGTAGTAGCCAGCAAGGCTGAAACCCCAAAATGGGCTTTAGCTCTGGGCGGAATTGGTATCGTCATCGGACTCGCCACATGGGGTTGGCGGGTGATTCGAACCGTGGGTAAACGGATTACCGAGTTGACACCGAGCCGAGGGTTCTGTGCTGAATTCGCAGCAGCGATCACCATTCTGTTCGCCTCGACCATGGGGCTTCCGCTCTCAACCACTCACACACTAGTGGGTGCTGTTCTCGGCGTAGGTCTGGCCCGTGGCCTCAATGCTCTTAATTTGAAGACGATGCGTGATATCATTGCGGGCTGGGCAATTACCATCCCTGCGGGTGCAATATTAAGTATTATTTTCTATCTGATTCTTAAAGCAATCTTTATCGATTCCGGTTGGGTCGAGTCGGGTGGTTAGATCCATCGGCTGATGGCCACTGACGGTACTTGAGATATTCGCCCCTAAGTGCTTGGATACTTGGGTGCGATTGATAGCAATCGTTCGATAAGCTTGCAGCCTGTCTCCGTTTCAATCCAACCCGTTTACACCCAAACGAAAAATTCTGAGCAGTTGTTGGATTGGCGAGATCGACGTGAATAATTGGCTAGTTCCAGCGATTTCCGGGCCGTTACGCACTTATTGACCCAAGATCGATTGTTTTCCAACGAATAACGATTGCGTTTCCCCGGCGATAAACAACCCTATAATCAATTAGATTTACCTTCTTTTGACGGTTCTATCTTCATCAGTTCACCGGTTTTACCGCCGCCGTATCTCATTTATGAAAAATCACAGCTCACTACTGTCTACAGGGCTCATGTTTCTTTTGGCCATTCTGGTCACTGGGAGATCATGCACTTTCGCTCAGGAAGAGAGCGGACAGGATGAACAGCAACAAGAAATAGAAGGCCGTTCGGGTTATCTCGTTCAAGTGCCTTTACCTATAGACGATCGCACTGCCGGGTTAATTGAGCAGCAAATTCAGGCAGTTGTCGATGAAGCTTCGACTATCGTATCCGTGGATCAAAGACCGGTGCTGGTGTTGGAGTTTGATACAAGCAATGGTGTAACAGGGCAGGGCAGCGAACTGGGTAACTGCCTGGACATCGCGGTATTGTTAAGCGGCAAAAACCTGCAAGGGCTTTACACCGTCGCTTACATCCCCCGCGGCAAGGGATTCTTTAACGAGAACGAAGGTCCCCCCAGTCAGTTAAAGGGTCACGCAGCGTTGATTGCGTTGGCCTGTAACGAAATCGCCATGCATGAAGATTCCGCGTTTGGTCAAGCTGGAATCAACGCACCGGCTAACCCGTCTTTAGAACTGGGTACCTATCAAAATATTGCCGAACGGCGTAGCAAGTATCCTTTAGCTTGGGTAAATGCGATCGTTGACAAGGGACGCGCCCTCTACCGCATCTCCAACAGCGCAAGTGACGTCTCTTATGTCGACGCCAAGGAACGCTCTGCCGAGCAGGCTGCGGGTAATATCGTGGAGTCCACCACGCTCAACAGCCCTGGTACGCTGCCCATGTTTAGCAGTCAAGAAATGCAACAGATGCGATTGATTAGAAATCGCGTTTCCTCACGCAACGATCTCGCGAACCGTCTGGGGATAGACCCAAACACTCTCGAGAATCAAGTCGCCAATCGGGGCGTTCGCATCGCGGCCGAGTTGCCGATTAACAATTTTGTTGATTCCCCTGAGGCAGACTGGACGTTGCGGATGTTGGGGAACCAAATGGCTTCTCAACCCGAAACAAACATGTTGATCGTGCGACTCAATACGCCAGGTGGCGATATTGATGCCTGTTTGCGCATTGCCCAAGAGTTGGCAAAACTCAATCCCAAAGAAGTTTTTACGGTCGCCTGGGTCGAGTCACCTGCGGTCGGTCCCACTTCCCTGATTGCTCTTGCCTGCGATCAGATTGTCATGACGACTGAGGGTGTTTTAGGCACTGCGGGTGATGTGCCGGTAACGGCCCAAGAGCTGGAGGACTCGATACCGCTTATCCAGCGCATTTGTGAGGAAAAGCAAGTCGGCTGGTCTTTAGCTCAAGGGTTGATTGATCCCGATTTAAGCGTTTCTAGGTATCGCAATACGAGATCCGGTCAGTTCCAAATTTTATCCGCTGAAGAGCTTGCCGAGCAAACCGATCCCAAAATGTGGACGGCCGTTGAGAGTATCGATTTGAGCCGTGGCCTGTCCGCCACGGAGGCTATTCGCATGGGTATATCTCGACCTATTGTTGACGATTACGAACAGTTCAAAACTAGTTTTCAATTATTAGATGACCCAATTCGGCTGGAGCCCTCTCCGGCAGATAAGTGGATAAAGAATTTGGCTCGCGAGTTGGCGTCACCATGGATTGCCGCTTGGCTCTTGTTTGGAGCTGTCTTTTTATTATCAACCGAAATGTCAAATCCCGGCATTGGTATCCCCGGATTCCTTGGCACGCTGTGCCTGATGATGTTCTTTTGGAGCCAGTATCTCGATGGAAATGCCAACTGGCTGGAAATTTTGCTTTTTGTTGTCGGTGTCGTTTTTGTCCTGCTAGAAGTCTTTGTGATTCCCGGGTTTGGTGTTTTTGGAATTGGTGGATTGATCATGATTGTGGCTGGCATCGTGCTCGCTTCACAGACTTTTATCATCCCTCGTAATTCCGAAGAACTAGCAAGGTTGCCTGCTTCACTGTCGATGGTGCTTGCCGCTGGCAGTGGCTTTTTTGCCGGGATATTTTTCATCCGTAAATATTTGACGACGATGCCAATATTTCGCCGTATCATGCTGCAACCTCCCACCGCCGATGAATCTCTCTCGCCAGAGCAACGTGATCAGAAAGAATCTTTAGTTGATCGACGCCACATGATCGGGAAAACGGGGACTACGATGACACCACTCGTACCAGCGGGTAAGGCACAGATCGGTAACGATCTTATCGACGTTATTTCTGACGGTCGCCTAATTGAACGCAATCTGCCGATTCGCGTCATCGAGGTAACAGGAAACCGGGTCGTTGTAGAATCCGTTGAAAGTAGCTCTTAAAAGCTGAAAGGCGCGTTTTAGACACTATGAACAGTTTGTGGTGGTCCTTTATTTTGTTAGCGGCGGCAATCGGTGTGATCGGCATTGAGATGTTCGTACCGAGCGCTGGTTTACTGGCTTTACTGGCTGGCACCTTGTTGATTTCCTCTATCATCATGGCCTTCTTACACAGTTTAGGCGCTGGCGTGATGATCATTATGGCGATTGGAATTCTACTTCCTGTCATGTTCATGATCTTTGTCAATGTTTGGCCGAACACGCCCATAGGACGAAGAATTCTTCTTAAGCGACTGAACAATGACGATGTCCGATTAACGGGCGAGCACTACGACGAACAACTCGCACTGGTTGGGAAAACCGGCATCGCCAAAAGTAAAATGATTCCAAGCGGCCAAATTATCATTGACGGACAAAAATACGATGCCGTAAGCGAAGGTTTACCCATCGAAAATGGTGACCATATTAAGGTTGTGGCGATCCGCATGTTTAAGATATTTGTGCGTAAGATTGACCCAACGGAAGCCGCTGTTATCCATAGCTCATTGGAAGATGACATCATGTCTCAGCCAGTCGAAGATGTTTTTGGTGACAACTAAAAAGATCTTCAGTTCAAATGAGCGATCATTCCCATCGACTAGATTTGGGGAGATTCGGTAAACTAAGGAAAACTTTTCTTACTACAAAAAGGAAGCGAAACTCTTGTTCGATCCACTTTATTTGTTGCTTGTTCTTTTGCCAGGATTACTAATTTCGGGCGGCGCAAGCTATCTAGTAAAATCAACCTTTAAGAAATATTCACAGGTCCGGTCACGAAATGGCTACACGGGCGCCCAAGCAGCCCAAAAGCTGTTGGATAATGCCGGGATCCATGACGTACAAGTCGTTCGATCCCACGGCTATCTAAGCGATCACTATAACCCTACTACCAAACAACTCGCGCTTTCGGAGCCCGTTTACGACAGCAACTCAATTGCAGCGGTCGGTGTCGCGACGCACGAAGCGGGGCATGCCATTCAACATGCAACGGCCTACGGACCACTCAGTTGGCGTTCCGCAATTGTGCCATTAGCTCAGTTTGGGTCGAGCGCTGGATACTTCGCCATGTTCGGAGGCCTCCTGTTAATGACAGCCTCCCCAGCTTTAGGCAGGTGGGTCGTTTTATTGGGAGCCGTTCTATTCGCACTGATGCTGCTTTTTCAAATTATTACCCTCCCGGTAGAGTACAACGCCAGTGCCCGAGCAAAGGCACTCGTCGTTGAATCGGGGATCGTTTATCCCGATGAAAGAAAGGGTATTGATAAAGTGCTGAATGCGGCAGCTTTAACTTACGTCGCTGCGGCGGTTAGCACCGCGTTGACACTCGTTTACTTTTTAATCCGATCTGGCATCCTCGGTGGCGATGATTAACCCATCGCTCCCACCCATTCGCTGGTGACCTCAGGCTGTCCGCCTGAGGTTTTTTTAGCTATCAGCGACCAATCCCCGCCAGCCCTATACGTCTAGGTTTTTAACCTCGAGTGCGTGCTTCTCGATGAATTCTCGCCGCGGCTCCACCTTATCGCCCATCAGCACTCGAAACATTTCATCGGCTTCGGCAGCATTGGTCATCCTTACCTGAATTAAGCTTCGATTTTCAGGATCTAAGGTGGTTTCCCTAAGCTCCTCAGCGTTCATTTCTCCGAGCCCTTTAAAGCGTGTCAGAGTCATTCCTTTTTCACCGGCAGCTCGAACCGCTTGTAGCAACCCGCGTAGGTCGTTGAGACCTACCTCTGAGTCACCTCGTCTCAGAATATAACGCGGTTCCTCGATTCCCGTGCGTTCCTGCGGCAGCAATGCCTGAATATCAAAGTTATATTTTGCTAACTCTTTGAGGCCTGCATTGATCGTTCGCACCTCATGAAATTCATTTAATTGAATCGTATGCGTCTCTTCACTCGCGGAGTCTGTTTCCTCATTCCCGGCACCCTCGGCATCTTCTGGCGTATCTGTACTTGGCCCTTCACTGACCTTTAGATCACCTTTTTCCTGTTGTTCTTTGAGGAAAGTATCTAACTCACTGCGGCTACTAAACCAATGGCTTTGTTCATCTAATACTACGTGGTAAACCGGCAAACGAGCATCCTTCAAACTAGCTCGTTCTGCGTGGGTACGAAGATTAATTCCTCTTCGTTCCAATGCTAAAATGGCATCATCAAGACTGGAAAGCGTAAGGCACAGCGATTCAATATCGCTTCCTCTAACCGTCTCTCCGGATTCTGAGATTAACTCAGCACCGTCAATACCACGCTCAAGTAATTGGCGTCGCATCTCTTCTTCCGTTTGTACGTAGCTAACTTTTCGTTTACTGCGGACTCGGAACAGGGGTGGTTGCGCTACATAAATATGTCCCTTTTCAATCAACTGATACATTTGTCGATAGAAAAAACAGAGCAGCAAGGTTCGGATGTGTGATCCATCCACATCAGCATCCGTCATGATAATAATCTTGTTGTAACGGCGCCGACTCAGATCTAAATCTTCACCAACACCGATTCGGATGGCGTTGATGATGCTCTGGACTTCTTCATTTGCTAGAACTTTGTCCTCTCGAGCTTTGTAGGCGTTGATGATTTTTCCACGCAACGGAAGAATCGCCTGAAATTCTTTCAGTCGGCCGCCTTCGGCACTCCCACCGGCAGAATCCCCTTCCACCAGGTACAACTCACATTTCTCCATGTCGTTGCTAAGGCAATCTCGCAGTTTTCCTGGCAATCCTCCGCCACCTAACACGGATTTACGCCTTACTAAATCTCTGGCTTTACGGGCAGCTTCTCTCGCCTGAGCGGCCTGAATCCCTTTTTGCACCATCGTTCGCGCCGATTTGGGATTCTCTTCAAGGTATTTACTTAGGAACTCACCAAAGGCCGAGTTGATAATTCCTTCAACTTCACTATTACCGAGTTTCGTTTTCGTTTGGCCTTCAAATTTTGGCTCGGGTACCCGAATCGAAAGGATGGCCGTCAACCCTTCGCGAAAGTCTTCACCTGTGACTGATACGTCTTTGAACATATTGTTCTTACGACCGTAAGTATTCAATGTCCTGGTAAGCGAACTGCGAAAACCTGAAACGTGAGTTCCTCCCTCGTGGGTGTTAATATTATTTACATAAGAGTGAACATTTTCAGCCAGATCGGTCGTGTATTGAATGGCAATTTCGTACCCCACACCGTCCGTGTCGCCATTCAGGTAGATCACATCAGCATGCAGGGCATCACTGGATCGGTTCAAATGTTCGACGAATTCGATAATTCCGCGTTCATAGTAGAATTCATCTTTGTCGCCCGTACGCTCGTCATGAAAAACAATTCTTACGCCGCTATTCAAGAAGGCTAATTCTTGTAGCCGCTTATTGAGAATGGTGTATTCAAACTTAATGGGATTGAAAATTTGCGGATCTGGTTTGAAGGTAGTTTTGGTACCTACTTTGTCAGAACTGCCAACTTTCGATACCTCGCCCGTCGGGATACCGCGCTCATATTCCTGCTGATAGACAGCCCCATCGCGACTAACTTCGACTTCGCACCATTCGGAAAGGAAGTTAACGACTGTAACACCGACGCCGTGCAAACCACCTGACGTTTGGTAAACACCCTTTTCAAATTTCCCACCGAATTTCAGCTTGGTCATAACCCCTTCAAGGGTTGTAATTTCTCGCCCTTCTTCTTCGCTTAACTGATCATGGCGATCGACAGGAATACCTCGGCCATCGTCCGAGACCGTCACCGATCCATCATTGTTAATCTGTACCTTGATCATGCTGGCGAAGTTTGCCATCGCCTCATCAATCGAGTTATCCACAACTTCGTAAACCAGATGATGGAGACCTCGGGAACCTGTGTCCCCGATATACATCGATGGTCTCTTTCTAACGTGTTCCAAGTCAGAAAGATGTTGAATATCGTCGTGAGTGTATTCTTGTTTAGGTTGCTTCTTGGCCATGTTTCGGGCTGGTGCTTTCGATAGGTTTAATGACGAATCACGCCGACCTTAAAGCGAATTGCTTTAATTCGAGCGTCAGGTAATTCCGTCTGAAGTTGTTTCAAAAGTTTGGTTTTGCTGAAGGCTAACTGTTGCATGGCTGGCGAACTTTCCACCAACACTTCCAACGTGCCTCGTTTAATGACCGTAGCCTGTGTTTTATTTGCAAAGGGTTTACCCGCTACTTTGATCCATGCATTTTGCAATTCGTCGTTAAACTGATCCTGAGTAAAACCTCTCCTCGAGATCAAGCGACTAAGTAAATCAGCAGCCTTCTGGGGTGATCGTTCGAATCGACGATACTTTTTGAAGTGCGCGTTAGCTTTTTCTAGTTCGTACTGTTCTTCTTGACCGCTCATGTTCATGGAGTCCAAAAAGCATCCAAGTTATCGTCGGTCTCGTGATAGCGGCATAATAACGTAACCATAACTGTCGTCCGTCTGGCAGTACGCTGCCTGTTCTCCATTTTCCACATCGAACGTAAATGATTTATCCGCTTGTAACACTTTCAAAAAATCTGCCACGTATCTGTGGTCCAGCGTAATCGTTAACTCTTCCTGGTCGTACGACACCGGCAACTCAATTCTTGATTGCCCTACCTCTGCTGTATTGTTAGATAAAACTAACGAACCATCCTTAAAAGTGAAATCGACGCCACGACTCTCTTCGCTGGCGACAATGGCTGCTTGGCGAAGTGCTGAAAACATGGGACCGACTGGCAGGTCAATTCGAATCGAGTCTGATCGTTTGGGTAATACATCCCTCCATTTTGGGAAACGCCCTTCGACCAGGCGGGTATAGAATACGCCGTTCACGTGTTTCACGAGAAGATCATTTTCTCGGGCCGCTATCTGAACGGGTTGATCACCAGCTGGTAATGTTCGTTCAATGAGTTGCATTGAACGACTGGGAACAATCGTCGCGGCACTCGATGCTTCCGCATTGCCGTGGTTCGTGATTTTTGCCTCCATCTTCGCCAGCCTGCGTCCATCGGTACCGACCGCAATCAGGCTATCCTCAGCCGTCTCAAGCAAAACACCCGAAAGTGCGTATCGGCTGCTTTCTGCATCCGTAGCAAACAACGTACGCTTTATCAGCTCTTTCAAGGTGCTGGCAGGGATCTCAAAATAGTTCTCTTCGTAAAAGTCAGCGACTTCAGGAAATTCTTCCGGGTTCTGTCCCGCTAATTCGAATCGGGATTGTTTTCCGGTAACAAGGATTTTATTGGTATCTGCTGAGATGTTGAGTTCTTCATCACTCGACTCCCTCAATATCGCACTGAGGCGAGCCACTGGAATGACTGCAGAACCCGGTGTTTCCACTTCCACGTCCTCCAGACACAACCTAACGCCCACCTCCATATCGGTGGCGGTTAATCGAACTGAGCTTTCGGTAGCCTCTAGCTTTACATTCTGCAGGATCGTCTTCGGACTACGGGACGGAGCTACGATGGCGGCGATTGAGAATACGTTTAGAAAGGGCTCTCGTTTAATCTTGATTTTCACGTTGGGTTTTCCCTTAATGAGGCACGCTGTGGAGTGCTTTCTTATTGATTATTTAAATTCTTATTTAATATCAGTATTAGTGATCAGCCCGCGATTGTTGATAACTCGCAAAACGGAATGTTTTACTCGGTAAAAACAGTGAAAACATGTCGTGATGCAGGCGGGATAAGTTGTTTGTGAAGTGAATGTTTGGTGTTGTTTGAGATGTCGGTAATTGTTGATGAATGGGGTGTTTCAAGCGTGGTTGTTGATAGCTGCATTTTGTGAACGAGAACCATCAATAGGCAAACAAGTTTTCCCGCGGGATATTTGCCGTTGAAAATCGGCAGTTATGGCCAGTACAGCGTCGACAATACCTGGATCTGTTTTCAGGCTTTTTTGAACTTGTGCGTAAGCATGTCGAACGGTGGAGGGGTCACGATCGCCGATGGAATCGCCGATCTGTCGGAAAGTCATGTCGGTCAACTCCCGCGTCAGGTACATAGCAACGGAGCGGGCTCTAACGACCTCCTTGCGACGGCTGTTTCCGAGCATTTGGCCAAGTTGAACGCCATATCGACGACTGACCAGCTTGAGCAGTATTTTGGTGTGCTGAGGCACGTAATCAGATTCAGGTTCTCGGGACGTGGCTTTGATCACGTCGCGGGTTAATAGCGAGTCGGTAGCCGCCAAGGCAATTTTTGAAATCTGATTTCGAATAAGCGGCGCGGTGTCGGGTAATCCGCTTGCCCACCAATCGAGATCTTCATCCATGATTTGTAATTCGAACCGTTTCAATAGGTCGGCAGCGATCGCTCGGCGAGCTTCAAGACCAGGGCGATGTATCTCGATTACTAATCCGGCTGATAATCGCGACCTGACGCCAGCAAGAACACCGTGCACAGCTGGTAAACGTACGGTCGTCACCACCAGTGGTTTCTGATTTTGCTCGCAATGCTCGATAAATTGTATGAATTCGCGAACCAAAGAAGGTTCATCTTCCGGAAGCAAGAGATTTTCCACTACAAACATCTCATGATCCTGCAGACGCTTACGAAAATCATTGATCGACTTGGTGGCGATGGCCGAAAGAAATTGACGTCGGAATTCATCACCGGTCAATCGCAGGCAATTTAGCTTTTTGCGACAAGCTAACGTTTCTGCGAGTGCTGATTTGCCGGTACCCGAAGGTCCGTAGAGCACCAAAGGCCAGGGCGAATCGTGAGTCTCCATAAAGGTGTGATCGCACCAACGTCCAACCAGTTGATTTGCTCGATCTCCGTGAAAACGGTTCAGCAGGAAAGATGATTTCGGCGCACTCGTAGCCGACGCGTCCAGTGAGCGTAATGGAAAAGAAAATGTCGTCGAGTTAACAGACAAAGGTGACTCGCGTCGAAATGGAATCAAATATTGGCCTCGAGGACAGGACTTCACTACGAAAATCCTGAGCCGATTCAAACCACTAAAAAAAACGGTCAGCCGAGGAATTCCTTGCTGACTTAGTTGGCTTGGATTCGGGCTTCTACAGGCGACCGAATTTTACCATTTTTGGGTAGCTGCGAGGAGGTGCTAAGGCCTAATTTCGACGGCTTTTTTGTTGACGTAAACGCTTGACACACATGATGATACGTCGAGCACCCTCTGTGACGTCCAAGTTCGTGGTTGAGGCGCTGAAGCTAATGCGAATCGAACTATCGATGATGGCCTTTTCGCAGCCCATCGCAGTTAATACGTGAGAGGCTTCACTGGAACCACTAGTACAGGCCGATCCCGTCGAAATGGCAACCTCCTCGATATCGGCGGCCATCATCAATGCTTGGCGATCAATGGCGGCCTCGCCAGCCTCACCCAGAAAGCTGAGATTGCTAGTGTGTGGCAGACGTTCAGCGTTCAGGCCATGGATGTGTGTCGTCGGTAATTCCGCGAGAATTAACCGTTCAAAGCGGTCGCGGCACTGGCGAATCCAAGAGGATCGTTCGTCCAGCAGCTCAGTGGCCAATTCGACAGATTTGGCAAAACCAGCTGCCAAGGCAATATCTTCGGTACCAGGACGCTGGCCCAATTGTTGGACTCCTCCAAACATCAAGGGTTGCACATCAAGCTGATCGGTCACCAATAAGCCGCCGATGCCTCGGGGGCCGTGGATCTTGTGAGCAGTGATGGTCAT
>JAAEPL010000558.1 GCA_024232675.1 Planctomycetaceae bacterium | reverse complement strand
GAGTTTTGCGGGCCGAGTGGGCTTTTCAAATACCAGCAACTCAAGTCATTAAGAACCAGAATCTTGCTGCTTTACGAATTCCTGATCTTTGTCACTCAGACGGTCTAGCGGCACTTCGGTCGTCGAACCGTCACGCTTCAGCAACTTGACTTTGCCATTATCGAGTTCGATAAATCGAGCCTCAATTTCGTGCTTGCCCGTGGAATCAACGAAGGTTCGATATTCACCACCGCCCTCCGTAACATCCCCGTTGGTAAATGCTGGCAGGTCAACTGTCTTGAGATATTTACGATCACTGCGACTTAAATCTTCTAATTTCATGGTGAGGGACTCACCATTCTTTTTTTGCAAACGCACATTCTCAGAATTAATGGCCTCAGCAATCGCTTCAATCCGGTGTTTTCCGGTGCTGTCTTTGAAGGTTCTCATTTCGGGGGCTTTTTTCTCACCCACCATCCCGTCTTGCTCAGCCGCTTTGACCAGCGTTTTGATCTCCGGTATCAGCTTTGGGCCGCGCAAATTGGGAAACGCAATTTTCCCGGTATGGTCAATCAACATCACCGTCGGAAATGCACGGACATTGAACATACTGGTGATGCGTCTTGTCCTGGCGTCAAAAAACGAACGCCAATTGAGTTTGTTCTTCTTGACTGATTTTCGTGCTACCTCAATGTCTGAATCGGTATTAATTCCGATTAGTACAAAAGGACGACCTTGCATCTCTTCTACGAGCGACCGCTCTTCCGGGAACATGGCCCGGCAAGGTGGTCACCAATCGCCCCAGAAATCGAGCATGATGACTTTGCCTTTATAATCGCTCAGCTTAAAAGCGGTTCCTTCCAAATCCTCCCCAGTAATTTCTGGAACGAGGTCACCTTCGCTTAAGCCAACTGTTCCATTACCGCTTGGGAAAGCCGCGACCAATTTCGTTTTAGGAGCCGCGTTGGATTTTTTCTTCGCAGTACTTCTGGAATCGCGTCCCGAATTCGCATTCTCGCGATTCTTGCGGGAATCTCTTGTTTTTTTGTTGGCATTGGACGCGGCACTTCGACGGGCAGAATCGGGGTCAACAGAAACGTCAGCGTCCGATCGCGGATCTTTACCACGCTCGCTTCGATCTTCCGAGTCAGTGCCTGAACTTCTGCCTTCCATGTTGCCACCTGCCATTGCAGGGCGGCCGGAGCGGGCATTGTTATCTCCCGTTGGCTGAGCAGAACCTTGTTTTGACTTGTCTGTGGCGGCAGGCTTTTCATCACTGCTGCAACCGGCCCAAATCAGCATGAACGCCAATAGGCCGACCATACACGTTACTTTTCCGATCTTCATTTTGCTTCCGTTTCATGGTGGAAAGAAGTAGTGATTTCTTCCGATTCGTTCATTCTCAGCGGATAGTACAGGCGATTCAAGTCTTAAATCTTGCCGAGCCTGCCAAATATAGGCTCAACGGGGACCTTTGCGGGAATAAAGCCTCCGTAACCGACCCACTTCTCCCTTTCATCCAAACCGCTTCCCCTGCTTCTCGGTCCGAACAATCGCTGCAAAGAGGCCGTTAGTCCTAACCAGTATTCCACCAGCACAGGTCATAGGGCGGGGTCATTTCTGCCGATCAAGAAGGTGCCGCATTATGGTTTCCCCCGCACTTTGTCTCAGCCAAAACTGAACCAATGCACGGCTCTCTCATTCAAACTTTCACCATGGCCTTACTGTCCTGCAGCATCGCCGTATCCGAATTCCAAGCACAGGATCTGATCCCTGTGAGCAGTCGCCGAATCGTCGGATGGAGCGGCCAGCAAGAGTCCTTGCCGGAACCCATCCAACCGCAGGAACTCGAGAGCTTAAGCCTGATACCCATGGAAATCGAACCGACGCCTGATTACGTCGGCGGTCCCATCACTGCGCGAACCATCGTGCAACGATACCCCGATGGCAAGCCGCAAATCAGTCGTGGCGTTAGACAAGATCCGCAAGGCAATTTCATTAATCACGGATTGTGGAAATTGACCAGTTCTCGCGGGCAGGTCATGGCCGAGGGCTACTTCAAGGACGGCTTGATGGATGGCACCTGGCAGCGGTGGCATGCCGGTGACTCGGAGGGCCTATTTGGGGAGGCTCCCTTCAACCAATTTAATGGACCCTTTTTGTCAGTCGCGAACTTTTCCCAAGGCAAACTCAACGGGTCATGGTCTATTTTCGATCGTGACCGACGGAAAGTATTTGAGATGCCGTATGTGAACGGCAAGCGAAACGGTCGAGCGACTTGGTATTTCCCCACCAGCATGCCGATGCGCGAAGTCGAGTTTCGGAAAGGACGATTGCATGGCCAATTAACCGAATACAATCGCCAAAACCGACGGACTCGAGAAACAGTATTTGATGACGGGCAAGAGCTCATCACCCGCAAAGATTGGTACTTCAAAGATCAATTGCGGGCCGAGAAATCGTTCCTTGGACCCAAAACAGAGTTCATGGAAGAGGACGATTGGTGGAACGCACGCCCCGCAGGATATGAAACCGTTGGCACAGAATTGCAACACGGACGCGCTCAGGAGTGGTACGCCAGCGGACAACTGCGCAACGCCGGGCAATACCGGGAAGGCCGGCAGACCGGTTCGTTCATGTGGTGGCACGAGAATGGCCAAAAACAGATCGAAGGTCAATTCACCGCCGGTAAGAAAAATGGCATCTGGCGTTGGTATCACAAAAATGGACGGAAAGCCATTGAAGGGGAATACGCGCAGGGCTTGGAAATTAACGGTTGGACTTGGTGGACCGAAGATGGCAAGGTCGAAGACCAACGAGATTTCTCGCGCGAAAATTTAGAAGGAATCGAATCTGATCTAGAAGGAATTGAATCCACTGAGTCCCTGGATTTCGGCGACGAGGCGGTGGGTGAGGAAGAGTTCCCAGATCTCAATATCGACACCGACACTTAGAGTTTTGCGGCGGAGACCTGAGCCGCAAAGGATCCACTAAGCAGCAACAGCCGCGGCCCTCAATGCATCGCATCGCATGAACCCTGGGGAAAGAGCGTCCTGACGCACGTCCTTGGTACGGTAATCGCGAGAGCGAGTTGGCTAATTCCCGAATGCACCGGTTTAGTATCCCATCCACGCAAACGCCAGCCAAGTGAGCAGGCCCAGGAAGGCCCAACCGGCCAGCGTGACCACCTCGGAGGCCAAATGAAACTTGCCGTCGTTGGCATCTAACAGCATTCGCCAGTTCGTTCGTAGCTTCCACATGTCCTCAAAGGGCCTAGGCACGATAAGCCCAAGCGAGAGGGCCGTTACCAAGGAAAATCCAAATAGGTATCCGATGGCCCAGAAGACCGTTTGCGTGGCCGCTCCGATGCTGGAGAGCCACTGATCGGTAAGCATGATTCGCGTTTTATTTTTTATCCTGTCGTTCATTTGTCAGGTTATTCGCTGCTGACCTTTGTTTATTGGCAAATTTCGAAGAATTCTCGCCAAAAACCGGCTGTGGCTATTCGCCTCGGGTTCCGGCCTTATTTTCTGTTACGGCGGTTTCGTCCCTGCCAATTCTTTCCGCTGCCTTTTCCGAATTGTTGGTTCATCAACTCAACGGGGGTGGCGGACCAAGAGGCCACGAAGGCCTCTTCAAATGCATTTCCAGATCGTAGCAACTTCAGAAACTCGCGAAATCTTCGTGAATCCACCTCCCGCAGTGATCTAACAAAAGCGTAAGCAACTAAACCCGATTTGTCGTTCGCCAATCCACCTTGCATAAAGGCTGTCGGGCTGCTCATCTCCGCAGCGGCCTGCGCGGCATCTGCCTGCCAGGACTTGATCATTTTTTTGTCGCCCACCAGTTGTTCGGCAACCACGTAGCCGAGTCCGTCAGCAAACCAATCCGGGACATCGGGTCCCAGCGCAGCAGACGCCACCGCAGCCAGTCGCTGCGTGACGTCCGGTTTAATTTTCCCGAACTGATCTTTTGTCAGCAAAACGGCCAAGTACGCGTTGACGGTATCGTAATCCCAATGCGAGCTCCAACTTTTCGGTAGGTCCCGCGTTTCAATCATCTTGCCAAATTCAGAATAGTCATAACGTCTCTGGAAAACGAAGATCGATATTTGCCCTTTCACCAAGGGTTCATTTTTCCCAATGCCTAAGTGAGCTTTAATTTTTTGTGAGACCTCATCACCGAACTCCGCGACCTCTTCCAACATGGCATTATCGTCGGTTCCGATGACCAACACTTCTTTACCGATTTCCGTCACGGCTGGGACATTTGACATGACTTTCTTCCAGTTTTTCAAACCACCCCCACGCCGGGTCTCCGATAATTCGTCGTGGGTCGCTGCCTCACTGGCTGCGATGGCGGATAATTGACGCAGGTTCATATTCCCCTGCCTGCCATCGAATCGAGCTCCTTCGTCAATCCAGCGGACGATCTTTTCGATAACGGCTTTGTCCAAAGTGCGTCGCCCCCGCGGCATGCGTGTGTTATCCGTGGCCGTCAGCCGTTGTACCAACAAGCTGTTCGCACCGTCGCCGGGACTCAACATGGGCCCGCTATCTCCCCCTCGCAATAGTTGTCGAAAGTTATCAATTCTCAAGCCACCCTGAGCATTATTCCGAGGCTCGAAATGACACCCCATACAATTTTCCATTAGCACCGGGGCCACGTCTAAAGCGAAGCTGACCGTCTCGTTTCCCGTGGCCCGCGATATTTCAATATTTTGACGTGGCGGTCGCGGTGTCATGCCGGCAAGAGGCGCGGTGTTATCGGGTCCATCAAACACGGCTCCATCCTGAATCCATTTCTTTAAGCGGGCCAATTGTTCGGGTGGAACTTCCCCATTAGGTGGCATCGACCCCTCTTCAATTGCCTCGATCAGTCGGCTCTCCGCCGATTTCCCAGGGACGACTACGGGAGCGCCCCCGACACCGGCTGCCAGCGCTTGGAAGGTTGCCATGCTAAATTGCCCACGTGTCCGCTGCACGTGACAGTTCCCACACTGGTTATTCAGGATCGTGGCGACTTCCCGCGTAAAACTGACAGGGGCACTGGGATCCATTTGAACCGTTGGTAAATCTGCCACGGAACGAACTGTTTGCCCGGCCGCAACTAAGGCTTGACGAGCTTGGCGTAGAAGGGCGTGCGGTTGCTGAGCGGCGGTTAAAAGAGCAGGGCTGGGTTTGTCTTTGACAAGCTCTGCTAAATCTTCGATCAAATCGTCCACAAGTTTGGCAGATTGCTTTTGTTTATTGTTCTCAAAAAGCTTTCCGGCCCGTTTGATACCGCTCTCAATTTTTCGAATGGTACGCGTTTGGGATGTCGAAATCTTATCTTGCGCCGACAGCGGTTCGCTGAGGATGGTAAAAAAGAAAACAGTCAGTAAAACGAAGGTGACTGCCGGCTTAAAGAGTTTTGACATCGCGACTCTTCCGTGGGTTAAGATCATTTCCCTCAATTATAACTGCTTTGGCAGGCGAGGTCATTGGAAATGCACGGGAAAACGTTGCGACTGCCTAGCTCGCAAATTGCATGGCCACGACGAGCACGGCACCCAACAACGCCAACATTCCGATGACCACACCCGCCAAAATCGCCTGTTCTTTTAGAGACCGTCGCTGCGGCTTGGCCGATTGCCGTAGTTTGGGACGGTTCTGGGTTACAAAAGACTGCAACTCGGTTACACCGACGTCCTGCTTTTTAGGTGATTCGTCAGAAGTCACCAAGGAGACTTCCCGAGGATCAGCCGACACCTCCAGAGGGTTCGCCAATTCGATTAAGGGCTTTTCCGTCACGGCCTTTTTTGCAGGTGCAGGACCGGCCACCGTTTTTGAAATCGCAGGTCGATTGGTTTTTTGAACGCCTTTTGGGTTTGTTTTTTTGGCTGCCGCAGTCTGCTTGCCAACCGTCGGCTGATTGGTCGACTTGTTACTTGGTTGCTGAACCGGTTTCCCCGCGCCTTCTTTGGGCTCATTAGATCGCTTCGTGGGAACAGGTGCCTGCTGTTGCTTTGATTTCTCGACCAGTGGCTTACTTGCAGGCTTACTCGCAGGCTTACTTGCAGGCTTACTTGCGGGCTTACTCGCAGGCTTACTCGCAGGCTTACTCGCGGGCTTACTTGCAGGCTTACTTGCAGGCTTACTCGCGGGCTTACTCGCGGGCTTACTCGCAGGCTTACTCGCAGGCTTACTCGCAGGCTTACTCGCAGGCTTACTCGCGGGCGTGACCGCTGACTGTGATTTGCCAGCGGGCGTGTTTCCCGAATTCGTATTTATTGCCGAAGAATTCGCTTGGGTTTTTCCGGAGTCAGATTTGGCTGCCTTCTTATCGACCTTTTTAGCCGCCGGCTTGGCCGCTTTCTTTATTGGTTTTTTGCTGGAGATGGAGGGCGTGCTGAGCAACTCATCGCCAACGTCTCTCAGCGCTTGGATGAGCGACTCACAGTTCTGGTAACGCTCATCAGGATCCTTCCGCATCATTTTGCGCAGCACGTCAACCAAGCCGTCAGGGCAATCCGGCCGGAAACTTTTAACATCGGCAGGCTCGCGTGATTGATGCATGGCAATGCGCTGGGCGATCGTGCCATTGGGAAACGGTGGTTTACCCGTCAACATAAAATACAGCGTACAACCCATGCTGTAGATATCGGAACGCGGATCAATTTTGTGGCTGTCGATGGCCTGCTCCGGCGACAAGAAATCTGCCGTCCCCAACAGTTTTTCATCATGCATTACCGTCAGCGAGGCGTCCTCTTCCTGGAAAAGCACTAATCCCAGGTCCAGAATCTTCACGGCTCCGTCTACGCCAACCAACAAATTGGCGGGTTTAATGTCGCGATGTATTAAATCATTCTCATGGGCGTGTTGCAGTCCAGTTAATGCTTGGATGGTGCAATCGACTGCCTTCTCATACGAAAGAGGCCCGCCTTCTTTAACCCACACTGAAATGTCTTTGCCTTTGACATATTCCATCACCAAATAATGCGTATCAGCATCTTCGCCAATATCGTAGACGCGAACAATATTTTGGTGGTTCAAGG
>JAAEPL010000557.1 GCA_024232675.1 Planctomycetaceae bacterium | reverse complement strand
TGCTGCCCGAATTCCAAAAAGAGATTCGGAAGGCGACCACGCATGCTATGCGAGCTGAGATCTGGCCGACCGCGTCGGCACCCGAGGATGTCGCAGATTGGATCGAGGAATTGCGAGATGAGGGGAGCCTCACGCAAGAATATCTGGCATCTGTCATCGACAGTTACTACGGACTTTGGGGCCCCTTCGACGAAGATGTTGGGATGTGGGGAATTTATGTCGCTAAGACACGCACGGATATTGAAGCCAAGGATCCGCAAGGTTACCGATTGATGGGTAAGTTTTTCCAGCCGTTTCTATCCTACACGGCGATTATTGATCCTTCGATGGTTGGGACCTTCAAAATGTATTACGACAGCGACTCGCCGTACACGCATAAGTCGCAGTATTTACTTAATGCAGAGTTAAGCGGAGGGGCCAATGCGAACCTGACCGGTAATGCGCAAGACAATCGCCTGGCAGGTAATGCGGGGGATAATGTCATCGATGGTGGCGAGGGCAGTGATACGGTGATCTTTCCCGGACCGGAATCTCGATACCAGGTTACTAAGGACGCGAAAGGTAACATTCGAGTTGTGGGAGATGGGACTGATACCCTTGTTCGCGTCGAGAATATCGAATTTGATGGGGCAGCAAACAGGGCCAAGCGTTTTGTGGCACCGGTTCCGGCGAATTTGCCAAGACGTTAAGGGGTGACGCGAATGCCGCGGGACGGGAGTGCCTGTTGCACCAACTGGCGTGAGCCCGCAGCGCGAGCTTGTGCATTCAGTGTGGGTAGGTACTAAAAACCCGACCAAGGCACCCCTTTATTAAGAGCGGGGTACCTGAATCTTTTTTCTGTCCGTATTGGAAAGGGACTTCGGTAATAAAGCCCGCAGAGCGACCGGGTTGCTTGGGTTTTCCATGGCAAGCTGCTTGTTGCAAATAAAGAGGCTCAGCCGCATTATTGCTGCTCGACCGCCCATTGCATTGGCCTGTGGGCTGGCGTTGTGGGAGAGGGGTGTTTGAGCTCAATTTTTTCTTGCTCAGACAAATCCCGATCCTGCCAGATGCCATATTCGCTACGAAAATAATCGACGCTTGCGCTGTCAGCGGCCAAGCGACCGTGTTGTTTGTAAACAAAGGCTCCAAGTCGATCGCTAAAGTGCGCTCCGTAGGGCCTACGCCACTGTTGCTCGTTGGAATGCAGCCAAATGGGTACGTTGTTGCGAGTCAGGTGTCCGGATAGCCAGGGATCGTCTACGGTCCACAAGATATCTGGGATATCAAAAACCTCGGGTGGGAAGAATTCAGGTCGCACCATCACCCCGCCAAAGCCTTCGAGGATGTCAACGTAACCGCTAGTTGTGTAGGGAGTCGGTTTGGATGTGAATAAAGAGGCTATGCGACGCAGGCGATACTTGAGGCCTTTCACGCGACGTACGGCTCGCGGGAAGGCGTCGCGTTCGATGTAGTAGCAATGTCCCTTGGGTCGATACTCAAGGTCGTAGCCACGTTCCACGATGCAGCAATTTGGTTTGCGTTTCCGTTCGTCAAGAAATCGTTGCGCCCAATTGGAATCGTACGGTTGGTCGTCATCACAAAAAAGCAGTTCGACATTTTGACCCTGAAAATCTTTCACCGCGGGTAGGATCTTGGTCGCAGGCCCATAGTCCTCATCCACCATGCAAACCTTGATCCCTTTGGGGACCTTGGGTGGGTCAAACTTGGAATCCGGAAAACGGCGATACTTACGTGAGATGTATAGTCGAATTTCAGCGATGTCCGCGGTCTGTTTAAGCAGATCTCGCAGGGTCGGAGTAATCTTGTCAAATCGTGTTGGAATCGAGGTCAGGGTTACAACAAGATCAGGCATTATTCATTTCCTAGAACGTGACTAAACGAACGAAAGCTTTGAAGTTGCGACGGATTGTTATCAAAACGTAGCTACTTGAGCGATGCCAATCCGCTTGCTGCGGCGAGTTGCTAGCGTTGTTGGCGTGAAGGGGGCTCAAAACGAATTTCAGCTCGGATGGTTCTAGATTTCAACCACGGGTACAATCCGTCTGCTCCCCATTCGGGAGAGCTTCTGTAGTTGATGGCCTAACTCGAATGAAACTTAGCGAGCTCGTTCTGATGTTTCAAGAAAAACTCGTATCAGATTTCCTGACGTTCTTCACGACCGTTGATCCCATCGGGACTTTGGCGATTTTTGTAGGGCTGACGGCAGCGCTTTCCGAAAAGGACCGTGAAAAAGTTGCTTGGAAGGCGATTCTGTATTCCACGGGGATTTTGGTCGCGTTCATGGCCTTGGGGCAAATTGCCTTAGGTTCTATAGGTATCGAGCTCGCCTCTTTTGAGTTGGCAGGCGGTATCATTTTTTTCCTTTTTGGGCTGCAGATGGTATTCGGGTCTGGGGCGGCGGATGCCTCAGCAGAACCCGAGGAAGGGCACGGGATCGCGGTCTTTCCGTTGGCCGTGCCTTCGATTGCGAGTCCGGGATCCATACTTGCCGCCGTGGTTTTGACGGATAATCGGGAGCATAAGTTCTGGGAGCAAGTCGCGATCGCAGGGCTGTTATTATTGGTTTTGGGGATCACCCTGGTCGTTTTGTTGCAGGCCAGCAGGGTTTTTGCTCTTTTAGGAAAGTCGGGCACCAATTTGATGGTGCGTGTGATGGGTTTGATACTTGCTTCCGTAGCAGTGGAGATGATTCTTGAAGCAATCCAGGAGATCCTGCCAACCTTGACTACCGGCTAGGTCGAATCCAAAAGGGGCGGTAGGGCGACTCGGTGTTTCTGCGAAAAACCATGGCTGGAAGATCAGAGGTTTTGCACTTCCCTAAATGGCATTGGAGTGGCCTCGTAAAACGGTTATCGTTTGCTTTATGAGGCTCTTTGTACGAGGGTTTGTCTCCATGGATGGTGGCGGTGATGTTTAAGAAATTGCGTAATTTGGAAAAATCGAGGACCGGTCGATTTGCGCAAAAATTGGTCAGTAACACTGCGGCTCTTGCCATGAAGCAGGTGCTTTCTTCTACCGATTTGAGAACAGCATATTACGATTCCACGACGGACCCCAGTCGCGCGGATTATTTCGAACACTGCATTTTCGTTTTCTGGCACGAGAACCAAGCGATCCTATTACCGCGTTGGACTTTTTCTCCGGTTACATTGCTGATCAGTCAGCATCGCGATGCCCATTGGCTAAAGCAAGCCGCCCACTTTTTGGGATTCAACGTGGTGAGAGGAAGTTCGACCCGAGGCGGTGCATCAGCCATCCGCAAGCTTAAGCAACAGAGTCGCCTAACCAGTTTTGCCATCACGCCTGACGGTCCTCAGGGGCCACGCCGAGAAATGGCCATGGGGCCGGTCTTTTTAGCATCGCGTTTGCAGATGCCGTTAGTTTGTGTGGGCGTGGGGTATGACCAACCCTGGCGTTTGGGAACGTGGGATCGCTTCGCTATTCCCAAGCCGTTTTCCAAGGCCCGGATTGTGATGGGACCTAAGATTTATTTTCCCAAGAAGCTGAAGCGCGATGAGCTTGAATTAGGACGAAGTAAGGCCCAGTCGTTGCTCCGGGATCTTAATCAATTTGCCGAATCTTGGGTGGCGAGCGATGTGCGAGTGAAACAAGAAATTCCGTTCACTCGTATCCGACGTCTGCGCGTCCTAGAGTTCGATAAAGATCGCACTACAGACCCGCAGGAGTCTCCCCGCGTGGTCCCCTTTCGTGCCGCCGGTTAACGGACCTGATTACGCAGATCGCGTTCGTATATTCTGAAATTATCGACGAAGCATGCGGAAGCCCGACTCGGCTTTTATTTCGCTGGCTTCCGTTGTTGTGCTGGGGACGACCCGATTGGCTGTGGTGGTCTGCTGAGAATTTCGATAGTTGATGGTGGCGTCTTGCTTGGCCGATCGTGGGGTAATGGGGTTGAGAATCTTAGAGAGGAAACCGCTTTTCTTGGGCGGTTGATATGTCACCTGAGGCACCGGTCGATTAAGCGGAGCGGTTTGACGCACAACTTGCGTGGGTTGCTTGCCGCGAACTTGCTCGTACAGTTGTGTCACGGATTGACGTGATGCATTGGTCGCAGGGTTGTTCGCGGGGGCAATTGCAGACCGATTGGCATATGGCAAGCCTTGCTCTCGTCTTGATTGTTGGAGTAGCTGTTGCAGGGCTACTTGGTCTTTCTGTTGTGCGGACGTAACCGGTTGCCTACCTGAGAATGCCGGACGGGTGCCGTTAGCTGCGGTTCTTTGATACTGAAAGCTTGCTTGCGGAGGTAGTATTGCGTCCCTTTGTGGCAGCGCCTGGGAGATCCCGTTGCAGTTGCAGGGGTTGGTTGCAGAAGGTTGGCACCCCTTGCAGTTGCAAGAGTTGGTTGCAGCAGGTTGGCACCCGTTGCATTGGCAATTTGCCGCACAACCACCACACGCGCCCCATTGAACTCGGCGGCGTACCTCGGCCAGTTGCTGAAGCAATGGGTCCTTGATCAGCCTTTTGGGGCAGTCCACATTCTGGCAACCCCAGGTGATGTAAGGGGAATACCGCTTCATGGCTTCCCCATCACAGTTAAAAAACAGCCCACCGAAACCGACTTCAGTACGTAGGAACCAACCCATTATCCAAGGATCATCGGGTGAAAATTGTCGCGGAACCTGTTTGCAGTAGTCGCGATAGAAATCAGCGATTGGGAGGTGCTGGGCTTCAGCTTGTGGCAAAAGAGCAAAACCACCAATAACGACGGCGAGCAGCAACGACTTGAACATTTTGAATCCTTGACAAATGGGTCAACTTTCCCAGTGTTGCATTCCGTCAATCGGGTGGCTTGATGGGCCGTTGGAGTGCAAAGGGTGGGTCATTTAATAGATCGGATTGGTTTGACCCATAAAGCCGGTGGATTCTTCCGCCCACGAAAACTCAAGGCGAAGCAAATATTCTTCGCAAGCGGCAAAGTTTTCCTCGCTTTCGCGAACTACAAACTTTCGGCGGTAAAAGCGGCCTCTTTGGTTAAAAATTGAACGTTTGAGCGGGTAAACTGGTAGGCGGCCCGCCTCTCCCAATACCTGCTGGCAGGCACTAAGATAGGTCCTTTCCCGCCAGAAAAGTATTGGCTTTCATGAAACACGCACACGTAAACTGGAAAATTGGGGCGGTCTCGTACCTCAACACCCGCCCCTTGGTTTACGGCCTGGAGCGGGAACCGAGCGATTGGTGCCTGAGCTTTGATTTGCCGAGCAGGTTAGCCAAACAACTCGCGGATGGCTTGCTGGACGTGGCGTTAATCCCATCAATCGAGGTATTTCAAAATCCTGAATACACCGTCGTGTCGAACGCCTGTATTGCCTGTCACGGTCCTGTCTGGAGTGTCAAGTTAATGAGCCGCGTTGAGATTCCGAAGATTCGGACGTTGGCTTTGGACGAGGGTTCACGAACCAGTGCGGCGTTGGTAAGAATCCTGCTTGAAAAGCAGCATGGATTGAGGCCTGAATTGAGGCCGCTACCCATCGATGAGCCATGGCAGAGTGCTGACGCTGATGCGGTGTTGATTATCGGTGACCGAGCGATGAATCCTCGCCATGACAAGCAATTTCAATTGGAGATCGACTTGGGGCAGTGGTGGCACGAGTTGACTGGGGCTCCCTTTGTCTTTGCCATGTGGGCGGCACGTGGGGGCATCGCGGCAGACCAGCTATCGGTGATTGATGACCGACTTAGCGGCAGTCGAGATGCGGGCATGGCCGCGTCCGATGAGATTGCGTGCAGGGAGGCCGAATCCTATGGTCTGTCGTTGCAACAAGGTAGGGATTATTTTCAGAAGTATTTGCACTTCACATTGGGAGTGGCAGAGCGACAAGCGCTTTCTCGTTTTCGAAAACTAGCGGTAGACATGGGCCTGGCCCCATCGAATATGGAACTTCAATATCATGATTGCTGAGATACTGCAAAAATCAATCGACGGCGAACGAATCTCCAACGCAGAGGCGTTGACGCTGCTGAAGTCTGGCAACTTGCCGATTTTAGGTGCGGCTGCAGATGCGGTCTCCCGGGGTAAGCATCCCGAGAGTTACCGGACTTACAACATCGATCGCAATATTAACTACACAAACGTCTGTACCGCGGTTTGCGATTTTTGCGCCTTTTATCGCGGACCAAAATCCGCCGAGGGTTACGTTTTGCCGCGGGAGCAATTGCTTGCCAAAATCGGCGAAACGGTTGCGTTGGGCGGAAATCAAATTCTATTGCAGGGCGGATTGCATCCCAAATTCAAATTAGATTGGTACGAGGAGATGCTGCGGGATATCAAGTCAGCCTATCCGATGGTCAACATTCATGGCTTCAGTCCTCCGGAGATTTACCACTTCACCAAAATGAATAAGCTTTCGCTGGAGGAGGTGCTGACGCGTCTTCAGAAGGCAGGGCTAGGGAGTTTGCCCGGCGGTGGGGCTGAGATTTTGGTCGACCGCGTGCGGGATGAAATCACGCGCGGAAAAGTCATGAGTGATGATTGGCTCAATGTCATGCGGGTTTGGCATCAGTTGGGTGGTCGCAGCAGCGCAACGATGATGTTCGGGCACGTTGAAACATTGGAGGAGCGAATCGAACACCTTGATCGGTTAAGGCAGTTGCAGGATGAGACAGGCGGTTTCACTGCCTTTATTTGTTGGACCTTTCAGCCAGAGAATACGGAACTGACTGAAATTCCACCGACAGGCTCTTACGAGTACCTGAAAATGCTGGCGGTTTCTCGGCTGTATCTGGATAACTTCGATAATTTGCAAAGTAGTTGGGTCACACAGGGGCTTAAGGTGGGGCAGGTTTCATTGCTCTACGGCGCCAATGACATGGGCAGTCTGATGATCGAGGAAAACGTCGTGGCGGAAGCTGGAACGGTTCATTATTTGACTTTGGATCAAATTAGGAACGCAATTTCTGAGATTGGTTTTCAGCCGCGGCAGCGAGACGTGCATTACCAACTGGTTGAAGATGAGCTTGAATCGAAGGCCATTACCGCCAACCAAGCTTGGGATGCCCAAAAGAAACAAAGCCCGTTAGTGCAACTCGCTTGAGCGAATGGGCCTTGGCACCAACCATCGCCGTTTGCGGTCCACTGCTGATTCATGTTAAGCCGAGCGAGCCATATCCTCTCTTAGGTTGGAATGGTCCCCCTCCTTGGCAGCGGCATGGGTTGGAACGCCAGATGCTTGAATATTGCGGGAAAATTCGGATGGCGTAATTCTGTTAAACGTAACGAATTTACATGAACCCATCCTCTAAGGTTGCCTGAATTCTCTGCGTTGTAATTCAGGACATGCAAAAACCTGGACGATAATTTTCTTGCGGAACTTGGGGAGCCATTCATTAGATCAAGGCTCCCTTGTATCTCGGTTTCGCAAGCTTTCAATAAATTCTTACGCATGGAAGAGTTCGTCGCAAATTTTGCAGAACCAAAGTGGGCAAAGGGAAGCCCTGCTCTGGGTACAAGAGGTCGGGGATGAGGAAATGGCACGCGTATTGGTTACCGGCGCTACGGGTTTTATTGGGCAGCATCTTGTTCAGCATCTTGTAAAATTTAACCACGATGTGGTTTGTCTCGTGCGGGATGATTGGAAGAAGTCCCGTTTTCAGAGCGATGAAATTCGTTGGGTGGTCGGAGACGTAACGGATCTAGTCTCGTTGAAGCGGGCCATTAAGAAATGTGACTTGGTAATGAATCTTGCCGGTGTGACCAAGTCTTTATCAAGGCGTGAATTATTTGCGGTTAATGAAAAGGGAGTCGCCAATGTGGCGCGTGTCTGCGCTGATCGCACGACGCCCCCGACTTTAATTCATGTTTCTTCGATAAGCGCTTCTGGCACCCAGCCAGGTTTGCGAGTAGTTAACGCCAATCCAGTTGACAGGCCGGTGTCAACCTATGGCAGTTCCAAGTTAGCCGGTGAACTTGCTTTGCGGCGGTATGCCAGTCGTGCACCTATCTCAATTCTTAGACCGACCATTGTATTTGGTGAGGGGGATCGAGATGTGTGGCCGATATTTCAAAGCATTCATCATTGGGGATGGGCTTTTTTGTCACCGTTTGC
Source organism: Planctomycetaceae bacterium (assembly GCA_024232675.1). Lineage (GTDB taxonomy): Bacteria > Planctomycetota > Planctomycetia > Pirellulales > Pirellulaceae > CAJQPP01. Next base: position 13,830 of record JAAEPL010000557.1, on the reverse strand, counting down.
GCGTCACCATTTTTCATTTATTCACGCGGCAGATCTTTCGCAGGCAATTCGGTTGGTGGCGTTCAGAGGGGAGCGGTTGGGAGGTAGTAACGCGGCGGGAACTTATTATGCCGCCGATCCCGAAGCGGTGAGTTTCGAGCAATTCGCTCATGCTGTTGGGAAGTGTCTCGACCGGAATCGCACACGGATTTTAGCCACGCCACGTTTGTTTACTTATCTGCTCGGTGGGCTCTGTAGCCTCGGTTCGCAACTTACCAGAAAGCCTTTTGTAATGAGTTACGACAAGGCGCGTGAAGCGAATGCAGGTCCGTGGTGTTGTGATGCGTCCGGCCTGAGTGCACTCGGTTTTCAACCGGTTCCGCTACAGTTTCGTTTGCAGCAAACGGTTGATTGGTACCGGCGACAAGGTTGGTTGCCGCAGGAAACTCAGCCGGCTGAGCGGACGGAGCAAGCTCCAGCAGAAGAGCTTGTGGAGTCCGTTACCTCCATCGGGAAGCACGCATCGAGTTGGTAGCCCAATGGCGTTGATGGCAAATCGTCACGCCGCGTGGGGCGGTATTTTTTTCGAGACTTGCCAGGTTAATTGATAAGATCCTAATTGTGTTGGCCTTCCAGCGCAAAAAAAAGCCAGCCTCTTGAAAGGCTGGCTTTTCTGTTTGATATGTTGCAAAGCGATTAACGCTTCGAGAACTGAGTTCCTCGGCGAGCACCGTGAAGACCGGGCTTTTTTCGTTCCTTCATACGTGAGTCGCGAGTCAAAAACCCGCCATCACGCAACACTTGAAACATTTCGCTGTCGTAACTAACCAACGCACGAGCGAGTCCCATACGGCAAGCTCCCGCTTGTCCCGTGGTTCCTCCACCGCTTACGTTAATCAGTACATCTAGGCCTGTTTCCCGCTCCACAGCTTTCAGCGCGTCGGTGATTTGACGGCGGTCTTGTAGGTTAGGAAAGAAATCTTCGATAGGCTTGCGATTGATCACAATCTTACCTTCGCCCTCACGCAGTCGTACGCGGGCGACCGAAGATTTGCGACGCCCAGTTCCAATTGCGTCGCCGGTTCGTTTGTCTTTTTTGACGGTTGACATTTCGGTATTCAGCCAAGTAATTGTAGCGTTTAGTTACGATCCGGAGCAATCAAGTGTTCCGGTGGTGTTTCTGGGTTTTGAGCTTGGTGCGGATGTTCGGTGCCAGCATAAATTTTCAATTTGCTTAGCATCTGCCGCCCCAGCTTATTCTTTGGCAACATTCGGCGAACCGCTTCCCGTAGAATTTGCTCGGGTCGTCGCTCTAGGCGAGTCTTCGCGGTTTCACTTCTTTGGCCCGGATATCCGGTGTACCAAGTGTAGGTTTTTTGCGTCCACTTCTTACCAGTGAAAACAACTTTTTCGGCGTTGGTTACGACCACGAAATCACCGGTATCAACATGCGGTGTGTATGTCGGGCGATGTTTGCCCATCAAAACAACAGCGATGTCTGATGCCAGTCGACCGACGATTTTATCTTCGCCATCGACCAACCACCATTTTTTTTCCAGTTCTCCTGGCTTCGCAACGTACGATTTTGTGCCGGCCACAGGTCGGTACTCCCGTTGGTTCGATCCATCTGAAACAAAACGGCCCCATCCAAACGGGGCCGCAAAGGTTTTTGTTAAGGCTCTAATTTATCCATTTCGCAATTTTGCCACAAGGGACGACTTGCGGGATTTCATAGAGGTTTTGTCGAACCCGGAAAAATCCGAACCGACCTAAACAGTATCCCACGTACAGTCGGAACCGAGAACAGATTTCAGCCACGTTTTTCTGGAATATATTTCGATTGGGTAGGCCTTGAGGGTCGATGAAAAATGTGCGGGTCAGGGAGGATCTACAATGTCCCCCTATCAGAATCCGAGCTAAGCAGCGAGGGTTTTGGCGTCCCAACCCCTGTCGAGCGATAATGTCAGATTTCACCGCACTCAGCAGCAGTCTGGGTAGTATTGGCGACCTTAAGGTCTATGCCCCAGAGTCGCCGTGCCCTTTCAAGCTGTCTGCCGGCCTGCAATTAAAGGCCTTTGACTCATTTAATACTGCGTTTCAGCAGGCCACCGGATGGGAGTTGTTGGTCCGTGAGACAGCCCAGAGTTACCGTTTTCGGCGACAGTCCGGAGAGGTAGACATGCCTGTCATTCCCGAGTTGGTGATCGCCGACCTTTCTCCCCTGTTACCGCCGGGGATTCCGGCAATCAGTCGCATTTATAGTGAAAAATTAGTGCTTGAATTGAACGAAATTCTCACAGAAGTCGGCGAAAATCGGAGAAAAAAGTTTTCCAAGCAGGCTGTTTCACCTGAAAAGCGGTCGTTCGACCTGCCCGCCACGGGAGATATCGATGAGGTTATGGAGCCTCTGGAACCCAATCTTCCCTTCGTGACCAGCAACTTTGCCCTGGCTTCTCTCCATGTTGAGGCTCAGCGGGCAAGTTGCGAATGGTTTATGGACGAATCGGGTATGGCCAGATTTGCAGCCATGGTTTGTCCTGATGTTGGAAAGCCATGGGGTCGGGAGTTACTTGCGGCACGCACAACATTTTTGACGGAGTGTCGGCATGGTGCGAGCAATCGGGCCACCCGTGCCGCCATCGTGCAAAACACCCAGCGTCTTTTTGCAGCGGAGGCAGAGGTCGAAATTTTGGCCGGCACGCTAAATCCACTGACAGGTGACATCACCATGGTCGGTTCCGAGGATTATCAGGTGCTTTCCAGTGGTATCCAGCCACCTTCTTCCGTCTCGCGAACCGACGTTGCCACCTTTCATTTGCCGAGGGGACAGCACATGGTGTTGATTCGTTGGCCGACATCGGTCGACGCGGAAACGCGAACTGACTGGGGCCAGCACATGATCGGAAAGCTGCAAGGTCGCGAATCCCGTCAGGTCGCCCCAATTTTTACGGAGTATTTGGCGAACTGTATTCCCTCTTTGCCGGAAAAGCCGGAGTTGTCGTTGTCGATTTCCCGATCATGAGTCGTCGTAAAAGGCATGTTGAGTTAGGCAGCGATTTGAAAATATGGCGGAGTTTCCTGGTAGAGAACCGCTTCGCCTTGACGATTCGCAACGATTTCCTAGACTTGACGCTCAAACACAAGCCATTCACATGCGGGCGTGGCGGAATTGGCAGACGCGCTAGGTTGAGGGCCTAGTGACCTTTATTGGTCGTGGAGGTTCAAATCCTCTCGCCCGCACTTCTTTACAGGCACTGGCGATGCCGGCCTGATGACACCGGTTCCGGCAAAGATGGCTCCGGACCGGCGGTAAAAAAAGCCCTTCCCGGACGACGAGAAGGGCTGGAGGACCGAAACTCACAAGGAGTTTCCTACCTTTGCTTTTATGGTTTATTTGCCGTTCTTGGCGAATACATAGATCGAGGGCGAGGCGAATCCGCAAAGCCATTTAGAACTCATCGCCGGTATCAACTTTTTCAAACGATGGTCGCGATACTTGTAACGCAAGTAATCCTCGGTGACCCACCATTGGTCTGCAAAGTCTGTCATCAGCATGGCGGAGAGTTCTTTCCGGCTAAAACCGGCATGGGCCCCGTGGTAGTTGCGAAAGCGGCCCCTCGATCTAGCCCAGTAGACGTCGAGGTTGTCTTTCATTTTGTTCCGCAAGTTGGGTTCCCATGTGGACTGTTTGTGTGCTCCAACGCTGCTGATGAGACGGTGTCGATTGGGCGTCCCTATGAAAATCCAACCACCCGGTTTGAGCACGCGGGACAGTTCAGCAAGGCTTGCTGCGGGGTCCTCAACATGCTCAATCACGTGATGGTAAAAAATTGCATCGAAGCAGCTATCCACGAAAGGGAGTTCGCAAACGCTGGCGACCTGGAATTCCTGATCGGGCCAATGCTGGTATCGCGGATCCACTAGGTCGTCCTCGTCGACAGCGTGGGTTTCGGCTTCGAGGATTTGCTGAATTAGTGCTGCCTCGTGCCCAGCCTCGCAGCCAGCGATCAGCACTCGACTGTATTGACAGGCGAGTTTGCCGTCGAGTTGTTCGATACCTTGGCAGAAAAATTCCGCACCGGCGTGACTCTTAACTTCGCGTTTTATTGGCTCGGCAATGGAAACGTGCATGGCGATTCGTTAATCTGAACAAGGTCGCGTCAATGTTCCTAAGCTACTTGCGTTCCTGTAGCTCTGAAAAGTCTTTTTCCTGGTTGAATTTCCAAATGATGCAAACACGAAACACCCGCTGGTCGATTGTAACGGCAGCACTGAATCAAAAGCGAAGCGGTCGTAATTTTCACGCTTTTGCGATTTTGAAAACGGCTGTTTTTTTGGGGCTCTTTTTGCATTTTTGTAGCGTCGGCGTCGTTGCTCAGGAAAGTGAACAAGACGTCTCGTTTCAGCGGCAGAACGATCGTGTGTTAGTTTTGCTCGGGCAAGGAGCAGAGCAAAAACTTTTCGCTGAATATCGCAATCAGGGTTTAGCAAAACCGGTTTTGTATCCGGTCATGGCGCCAGGGCAGGTGCCCATCACGCGACACTTCCCCATGGATGATACTCATGCAGATGAGGCCCAGGATCATCCGCATCACAAATCCATCTGGTTTGCCCATGGGGATGTGAATGGGCTGGATTACTGGACCGAAAAAGCGACGATTGAAAACAAATCTGTGGAACTGCGTGACGACGGCTCTCTTGTTTCAACCAACGCTTGGCTTTCTAAAAAAGGCGAGCCCATTTGTTCCGACGTCACAGTCATTCGATTTAGTGCGGGAGACGATTGGCGACTAATCGATTACGAAGTGACCTTGGAAGCTATCGATGACATTGTGCTGGGGGATACAAAGGAGGGGACTTTCGCAGTTCGTACCCATCCGGCTCTACGTCTAGTCGGCAAAGATAAAAAGGCGACCGAGGCCAGTGCTGTGAATAGTGTGGGGACGCAGGGGAAAGCCATTTGGGGGCAAGCGGCCGCATGGGTGCATTACGCTGGCCAAATTGATCAATCGCCTTACTCGATAACCGTCATGGATCATCCTCAAAGTTTAAGGCATCCAACGACTTGGCATGCCCGGGAATATGGTCTGGTTGCTGCTAATCCCTTCGGCCTGAGTTATTTTCAGAAGGCTGCTAAAAACGCTGGCGACTTGACGCTTAATCGCGGCGAAAAATGTACCTTTCGCTATGGGGTTTACCTTCATCTCGGCAAGTTGGAGGCCTCGCAAGTTGAGGAGGTCTATCAGCGATACGCAAGGTGAGTTGCTTTAGCGTTTCAGGTCGAATCGCAGTAGGTCCGCGCGGTGTGCTTTTGGGAGAAACTTACGCTCATAAGTCTCCGGATCGTATTGCGTCCACGTTTCCATTTTTCGGGAAGCGTGAATGATGCGAAGTGTTTTTCCATCATGCCAAGATGAATAGTATTTTCGATTGCCGGGGTGCCGAACGGGAATCTGGTTCTCGTTCTTAAGCAATCGCCAAGCTACTACGTTGTAGCGGTCGGCAGAGGGATCCCAGTTGTAATAGACAATCTGGTCAAATACTTTCTTGCCGCCACTGTCGAAGTAATGGTTGTGCTCAACTAAATCGACGTGCTCGGTGGCGGCGATGCGAGGGGGATCAGAAAGCAGGCCGCCCAGTATGGCGCAGGTGATCAGCAGAATGTCCATGTGTTCTGTTCTCCTTCTTTGCACGCCCGCCTACGGAAAACGCCGCAACTCCGCCAAGCCCTGCCGCAGGTAAGCAGGAATATCCAATGCGATGTGTTACAATTGGGACAGCCGCTTTGGGGTCCTTAAGATATTGCCGCAACGCAGGAATTTACCCAAGCGATTACAGGAACCGGCGAATTGCTTCAATAGCAGTTGTGGTTCGGCGGAATAGGAGGAAGGGTTTGGTCGGTAAGCAAGAAAATTTCATGATCCGCCGTCAGTTATTGAACTGGGCCCCAGCGGCTTTGTTTGCGGGAATGGGGGTCGGAAAGGTGGCTCTCGTTGACCGTCTAGCAAGCCTGAGTGGTTTGAACACAACGGATGCCGAGGCCAGTTTTACGCCGGAGAGTGAAAAATCAGTCGCCCAGGCGTTGGATTGGTTGCAGAAAACCCAAAATCGAAATGGTGGTTGCGGGGTGGATGTGGGGCAAGCCTCCGACATTGGCACTACGGCTATGGTGGGGTTGGCTTTAATGGCTCATGGAACCACACCTATGGAGGGACCGCATCAGGGGATGCTGAAACGGATTACTCGTTACCTGATCAATCAAACGGATCAGATGCCGGGCGACGATATTACATCGCAAATCGGAACCCAGTTGCAGCAAAAAATTGGTCGTCATGCGCACAGCTTCTTCGCGGCGCTCTTTTTCAGTCAGGTCATAGGGCAGGGCAATAATCCCATACTTGTTCGCGGTTCCCTGAAGCGGGTTGTGAACGCTATCGTGCGGGCCCAAGATGCTCAGGGAAGTTGGGGAAGGCAGTCTTGGGCTCCCGTCCTTGGCACCGTGATGGGGTGGGTTAGTTTAAGAGCTTCCCACCAAGCGGGCCTGACGGTGGGGGGAGCACCCGAGAAAACCGCAGAGCATCTACTGGGGCAAATGAAGAGTAACTTGCGCGGCAGTCAGGGTTGGATGCACAACCTTTACAAAAACGCTACCGGGGTGCGCGTGCTGTTTGAAATGCAGCAGGAGCAGCAGGCGATTGCATCCAAAGCCTTTAAAGACGTATTGAAGCTGGTTTCCGAAAGTAACATGCCGTTTACTCAGGCAGGAGGCGAAGAGTTTTTGGCTTTCCACCTGATTACCGAAACAATGCTGAAGAAAGGGGGCGATGATTGGAATGCGTGGTTCCCCGTGGTGAGGGATAAATTAATAAAGGTGCAAAACAATGATGGTTCTTGGACCGGACATCACTGCATCACCAGTCGGACTTTTTGCACCGCGGCATCGGTGCTGGTTTTGACCTCGCCTTATCGGTTTTTGCCAATCTCCCAAGCCTAGTTGCTGTAAGCCCTGCCGATACTGGGGGGCTGGTTCTCGCATTTCGGTAACGTCCGTCGAGGGCTTGGATGTCCGTTGTCGTGATAGCAAGCTTTTGATAACGTTTTGACATGGGAAATTCCAATTCGTCAAAGAACCTCGGCATGCAGGCTACCGGTTCCGGGCGATTGGACCGCGTTTCATTTGGCATGTATGTGGTTTGCCTGGCCGCGATGGCTTTGACCATTGTGATAACTTGGCCTCTTTGGCAGGCTCGTCTTTCGCCACCCAATTTGCCACTCGTTCCGTTCCTGCCGGAGTTGTCCTTTGGGCCGCTATTGTTAGGTTCTTTAGCGTTGGCATTGGCGTTGCCGAGGACGGGTTTTCTGGTGCACGTTGTATTGTTGGTGGCCGCGCTTACCTTTGATCAGATTCGCTGCCAGCCGCAAATCTTTTCGATTCCTGTTTTAATGGCGGCTTGCCTCTTTCGCGATTTCAGAATAATCGCTTGCTGGTTTTTGGTTGCTTTGTGGTTCTGGGCAGGCTTGCACAAACTTTTGTCGCCCGATTGGCTAGGTCCGGGTGCCTGGACCGTGCTAACCGAATTGGGTCTCTCCCAGGCTAGTCAATGGTATCAAGCTTTTGCATGGTTGGTCGGCCTCGGAGAAATCGGCTTGGCTGTCGTGGCGGTGCTCAAGCCTCGCTGGGGCGCATTTTTTTGTCTGGCTCTGCATTTTGGAATCGCTGCGATTTTGATCGGTATGAATTGGAATTACAGTGTTTTGTTTTGGAACGTGGCGATGGGAGTGGTCGGGTGCTGGTTGCTCATGGATTGGAGTCGCAAGCGTCGGGCTGCGGTTGATTCGAATATTGCCTGGCCGCGGTTGTTGTGGCAGCAGGTATTGGTTGTCTGTGTATTAATTTCACCCGCCGGTTTTTATTCGAATCACATGCCCTCGTTTCTTTCTCACACGCTGTATTCGGATAATCTACTGAAAGCAATGGTTACGACGGAGCAGGGTGCGGTTGAGATTGAAACATGGGATACCTTGCACGTACCGATTCCAAAAACGCAAGCGATATTGAGAGATTACTTTTCCCGCACGGCTAAACCAGGGGAGAAGTTGCATCTGTTGGATCCACGCCCCGGATATGCCGATCGGTATTACATGGCAGGAGACGATGGTCGTATCGGCACATGCGAGGCTGCCGAGTTTTGGTCCGGTGCCGGCGTCGGCAGAGGGATTGCGAAAGATTACGGCCCTGCTGTGTTTAACCTGCAGGAAGCTGGGGCGCGACTGCTCAAGCGTTCCGAAAACGGCATGATTTACGCCGTGGAGATTCCCGCTGAAAAATACTCAACGGAAGTTTTTTCGAATGTCGCGGGTTTGTTGAACCTGGAGCAAATTAATGTGGCAGGTTGCGCAGTGGAGGATGCGGATCTTTCGTATCTCGTCAATCTGCCGGTGCTCATGGGAATCGATCTTGCTGGCACGAATATTACCGACGAAGCGTTGCCGTACTTGCAGCAGGTGCCCCAATTGCGGCAGTTTTACTATGAGGAAACGGGGGTCACTGATGATGCTGTGAATTCGCGTTTGCCCCACATCGAGCGTTAGGCTTTTGCGGTAAACGTATTAACCGCGTCACCAATAACGGCGATTGCTTTTTCGGTTGCCAGTTCCACGGCGTGTTGCCAAGACGAAGCATTGGCATATTCTGATTTTTCATACGCGAAAATGATGCCGCGCGAACTATTGACGATCGCTCCGCTACCCTGACTGTCAAACGCGGTGGCGATATCAGAGGCCTTCCCGCCTTGGGCTCCAAATCCAGGGATCAGGAAAAAGGTGTTGGGCATGCGGTGCCGCAATTCTGCCAGGTGGTCGGGGTGTGTGGCGCCGACGACCGCTCCAATGGCGCCGTAACCGCACTTGCCCTGACATTCTTGGGCTGCATTTTGAACCCAGTCGGCAACTTGTTGATAGAGCTTCGCCGAACCGCAAGGTAATTCTTGAAACGTATTGCTTCCGGGGTTAGACGTTTTTACCAGCGTGAATAGACCGCTTCCGGTTTCCAGACTGCGGTCGATAAACGGTTGTAAACTGTCGTCACCCATGTAGGGGTTGATGGTCAGTGCGTCGCAGCCCCAGGCGCTATCTGGTTTTTTACCTAAGTAGGCTTTGGCGTAAGCCATGGCGGTGCTGCCGATGTCGTTGCGTTTACCATCCATGATTACCAGCAACCCTTTTTCGACTGCATGGTCCACGACGTTGGCCAGTGCGACGGTACCCGCAGGCCCCAGTTGTTCGAAGAATGCGGATTGTGGCTTGATGGCTGCGACCATCGGAGCGACCACATCGATGATCTCTTTGCCAAAGCTTTCGAAGGCTGTGGCGATCTGTGAGTAATCTCCATCGGCAACCCCCTCGCGCAGGGAGGCAGGTAAGTTTCCAAGCCGCGGGTCGATGCCAACCATTAACGGTGTCTCTTTGGTGGCGATGGCTTCCGTTAATCGGTCAGCGAAGTGGTTTGGTGAGTTAGACACGGCTAGGCTTTACTGATTCAAGTGGTTTTTTTTCGGTTGAGAGCTTATCCTATCGGCTGCAATTTAAGGGTCAATGCGGAGCTTGATCCAAATTTAAATCCTCAAGCTGGAAATCAATGCTGTGGAAAATCAGGAAGACGTAGAGCCTCAAAAAGTACGCCGCAAACGGATAAGAATGCCCCGCGTATTGATCGGGGTAACGCTGTTATTGTTGCTGTTTTATGGAGTCGCGACCATTTTCCGCAGTGCGCTTTCCGATTCGGTGTTCCAGTTCGACTTTGCCTTGGTGCACATCATTTGGGGTATCGGTGTGGTCGCCTTGTCGTTGGCGTGGGTGGTCTGGCTTGTGTTTTCCAGTCGCGGAGGTTTGTTCCTGTCACGGGTGCTGCCAGCGATGATCGTGATTTTGGCTGTGGGTGCTCTGGTGCTTTACCGGCCCGTGTTTACGGGTGGCATGAAAATCTCCAGATGGGAGCCGCGGTTTTGGAACGCAACGACCTTGACCGCCTCCGCAGATCAGAGGATTGAAGCTTTGGCTCAAGCGACCGAGAAAGATTTTTCGCAATTTCTGGGAGCTGAACGAAATGGGCAAGTCAATAACTTGGTGGCTCCTCTTACCACTCTCGACAACATCGTTCCCTTGTTTCGCCAAGATATTGGCAAGGGCTGGTCGGGTTTTGCTGGCCGCAATGGATACGCTTTTACCATGGAGCAACGAGGCAATTTTGAATGCGTTTCCTGTTACGATCTGGGTGATGGAGGCACGCTAGTTTGGAGCCACGAAACCCCCCGGCGGCATGACGATCCGTTGGGGCAGGCTGGCCCCCGTGCCACGCCCACACTGGATGGTAACCGTATTTATGCAGCGGGCGCAAATGGGATGCTCGTATGCCTTGATATCACCTCCGGGGACGTTTTGTGGGAGGTCGATTTGGCTGACTTGCTGGGTATCTCATTGGCTGAGTCGGAAGATTCCCAAGGCAATCGCGTACAGAACGAGCAATCAAAAATGATTTGGGGGCGGGCCGCATCACCGTTGATCGTTGACGACCTGCTGGTGATACCCGGCGGGGGGCCGCTAGGTGAAGAGCAGGTCAGCCTGCTCGCATTTGATAAACTGACGGGTCAGGAAAAATGGCGTGCCGGAGACGTGGGGACCAGCTATTCCTCACCAGTGAAATTCCGCATTGCCGGAAAAGATCAGATCGTGGTGGTCAACGAGGCGAGTGTCACCGGCCACAATCCTCTCACCGGAGATGTGTTGTGGTCCCATCCTTGGCCGGGAAACAGTGATGCCGATGCAAACACCTCTCAGCCAGTCTTGGTCGGTGAAAATCAGGTGTTGGTAAGCAAAGGTTACGGGGCAGGGGCGGAGTTAATTGAAATTAATGCTGACGGTGACGACTTTCGAGTTGAAACCCTTTGGAAAAATCCACGCGTGCTGAAAACGAAATTAACGAATGCCGTTTTTCACCAAGGTTATTTGTATGCGTTGTCTGACGGCATTCTTGAGTGCGTGGATGCGGAAACGGGAAAGCGAGTTTGGAAAAAAGGCCGCTATGGGCATGGGCAGTTTTTGTTGGTGGGGGATAAATTGGTGGTGCACAGTGAAGATGGTTCCCTGCACCTGATAAAAGCAACTCCTGATGCTTATCAGGAGTTGTCGGAGGTCGATACTATTGCGGGCGTCTGCTGGAATCCCATTTGTGTCTTTGACAAGTACATTTTGGTGAGAAGCGATATCGAAATGGCCTGCTTTCAAGTCGACACGGGTCAGTAGGTTGGTTCCTGGCATTGCAGATCTACCGGGGACCGTGGCGGTCATGGTGTCCAAGGACCCAACCATTTAGGAAACAGGGAACCGTAAAGGCAGTGTTCCATGCGGAAATCATCGCTCGTGAAATCGACGACAAATTCTTCTTCAATGTAGATTTTAGACATGGTCGTCGAGCCGCTTACGGGGTCCGTTTTTGAGCCCCAATTGAAAAAGGCGCTATGGAAGCTGTCGCTGCCTGGCCCACCGAACATAATGTCCAATTCCATGTCCGGTTTGTAAAGCAACCACGCGTATGGCGACGATGAGGAAACGTTTTCGTCGCCCCATAGTTCATCGTCATGGGCACCACCCGAGAGGTAATCTTGCCCCGGTCCGCCAGCGATGACATCGCGACCATCATGCCCCAAAATAATATCGTCACCTTCTTGGCCGTGTAAATCGTCGTGTCCGTCTCCGCCTCCAATGACGTCGTCACCTCTACCACCCATGATGTGATCACGTTCCGATCCGCCATGCAATGAGTCTTTGCCATCATTCCCATCCAACCAGCTAGGGATGTTTTTGTGGACGTGGATGTAATCATTGCCCGAAAGTCCCGCCACCGTCGCATGGAAATGCAAACCGATGGGTGCTTCTCCGCGAATGTTAATTTCATCATCGAAAGCACTGCCGTAAATCAGGAGGCGGTGATCGAAGGTGTTCGTGGTATCCAGCGGGAACCAAGTATTTTGAAGATTGGCGATCACGACAATACGCGTCGGCATCACAAACACATTAATCTCGCAAGGTCCATCGTGGTCGGTCGCGTTCACCTTGAATTCGATAAAACCGCGGTCGCCCGGGTGAGATCCGGCGTAAGTGGTCTGCCGAAATGTGACATCGGCATCAGCCGTAAAAGGAAGGGTTAAACTTGCGAGGATTAAGATTATTAGGTGTTTCCATTGTTCCGTGTTCATTGCCGACCCCTGAAAAATTGGTGTGGTGAAATAGGATATGTCGTTAGCAACCGTTATCTTTCAGGAAATTACAAAGTAATAATTGGCAGTGCGCTTCCTTGGGTTGCCAATTCACAGTTCCGGTGAAAGTTGAGTGAGCGTCGTTTTGTGTTGTTCTTGCTTCTCTGTGCAGAGATCTGCAGGCCTGGGAAACAAAAAAAACGACCACGCATCACGGATTCTGGACCATTTTCTAGCTGCGAAGACATGGTGGAAGTGTCTTCTTCAGTCCCAAGCACGGCAGTTTTCATTGTTGAAACCACATTCGAGTAACTCCTGTTAAATGCTAGTGTCTGACAAGAAATTGGAGTGGGATTTGTGTTTTGCCGGGAGGTTGGTTTTGTCAGGTCTCCGTTGCTGCTTGGGGGGAATGCTGGGTGTTAGGCAAGCAAGTGTGCCGGGATTTTACGGTGTATCTACCCGTTGCCTGCGTTAGAGGGGGAGCAGGGTGACGAAAATGACGACATGATGTTTTGCGGTGTCTTCTGCGGTCAAGTCGACGATTGTCTCTCGCTCCATGTAAACCTTTTTGGCGTAAGGCATGGGGAAGAATGGAAGTGAAATTGCGCGGTAGCGGTAGTAAGCAGAATGGAATAAATCAGCGGCTGGTCCGCCAGTCATCCGGTCGTTGTCAAAATCAACTTGGTTCTGCCACCCGCTGCACAAAATATCACCCCCTGGCGAAGCACCCCACAGTACATCCCTGTCCGCACCTCCATCTAAGGAGTCAGCGCCGGGCCCCCCTGCCAAGTGATCTTCACCATTATGGCCCCAGATGTAATCGTCCCCTGCGTCGCCCCATAAGTTATCATCGCCGGCACGTCCTTCAATAATATCGTTTCCGGGCCCGCCGGATATGCGGTCTGCGGCAAACCCGCCATACAGGCGATCGTCCATGGCGCCTCCGCTAATAAAAGTCGGTAAGTCGCTGTTGATGCGGATGTTGTCTCGCCCGTTTAGACCGTAGATTCCTAAGCTTAAATCTTCAATATCTGGGTTTGTTCCGTAGACGTCGATGTCGTCATCGCCGTGACTGCCGGAGATAATGATTTGCTGTTCGTAATGTTCACCGGGGTAGAATGGGAACCAGCGTGACTGCTCCCTGGTCACGACTAAAAAATTGGCTTCATGGAAAAAGATTTCAATTTTGCACCCACCAACGTAATCGATCCCATCGATAAGGACGGTGCGGACCGGCTTCGGATACGCGAATTCCATGGTGTCAGTAAATCGGATCTGGGCTTTGGTAGCCTGGCAGCAGGTAAGGCTGATGACTACTAGAAACAATATGGTGATCTTGGAAACCGAATTCATCATAACTCCCTTTGGTTTTTTTTGACTTCTAGTAGAGGATGTTGGGTTGCCGTGTTTTCTTTCAGTTTTTTACGTATGGGCAATTGGCAGCACTGTTGTGAGTTTGGGGGCTCAGCGTGCTGGTTTCTGTGGGCATCCTATGGAAGAACCTTGGGTTGGTTTATCCTAAAGGGGCTGCAATTCCGATTGGATTGCAATGCCGTATGCCTCTTCTGTTTCATAATTCAACGCGAGTCGAAAATTG
>JAAEPL010000556.1 GCA_024232675.1 Planctomycetaceae bacterium | reverse complement strand
ATCTGATTTTTATTGCGGGTTGCGCAATAGGAGGTTTATTTAGTTCTGGACAAAACTCAACATAGTTATTATTCTCCTTATACGCTGCATTAGGCTAGATTCGTATGCCTGGCAGCCTTAATAAAGCTAGGTTACTGACTCTATGGTGTGGCATTCACTAAATCATGAAACTATTCAAGCATTTAATTATAACAATAATTTTGATATATTTTTCAGTTGGAGTTCTATTATTCATATTTCAAAGAGACTTCTTGTATTTTCCATCAGAAGTTGAAAGTCATAATTATACAACTCTAAAATTATTATCTGGTGATGCCAAACTTAATATTGTTGTACTTAACCCAGGAAAGAAATCTGCAATTTTATACTTTGGTGGCAATGCTGAATCAACCATAAGAAATGCTGTCAATTTCATACAAATATTTCCAGAACACACAATATATTTACATAATTATCGTGGTTATGGAGGTAGCTCAGGCAAGCCAACAGAAGACAATTTATATCAAGATTCAGATCTTGT
>JAAEPL010000555.1 GCA_024232675.1 Planctomycetaceae bacterium | reverse complement strand
TGCGTTGACTGACCAACTCAGAAAAATTGAAAAGCCTGTTGGCGTCCTGCGGTAGCAAAGCCAGCAAAGCGTGCAACGGCCTAACGTTTTCAGTAATCGAATGGTGATTAATAAGGGGGCCGTTTTTCCAATCGGCTGAGAAGTTCGTCAGTCAGAAAACAAGTCCGTGCGGGGAGCGTTCCTTGGTGGACTTCTCCCAGGTATTCCAGTTACTTTGACTCTATCAGTCGAGCAGTCTTCGCGGTAATGGGATGGCGTTCCAACCTTGTTCGAAGCTTTGTGCATGCTGTAAGCATCTGCGTGGGCAGAGTGGTTGCCAACAATCAAAACACCGTTACCCTCGCCAACCGCCTAACAAACAATTCCAGTCTGGTGGACGTGGATGTTCATCAATTTTTGATCGACTGGGCACTTTCTTTGCCACACCGATCGCATCATCCTTGCCACAAAGTATTAGCGTTGAGACTCTCAGCGTCGGGGCGGGTCTGTTTGTTGATAAGAATGCATGCCAATTCACCTTGCTGGAATAGATCTGTTCGTGTGGTGGTTGTATCGGTTGGTATTGCCTCTCGTTATGCCAACTTGATCAGCCGGTTGCTGTGGGATCGATTCCCAACAGGTCTTCCAGTTTTTTGAGTGTTCTGGTCAGGATCACCCGAACACTACCGTCCGTTTTGCCGATTTGATTGGCAATTTGTTTGGTCGGTAACCCTTCGACGTACCGTAAACGAATCACCTCGCGATGATCTTCCGGCAGTTGGGCAATTGCTTTCTGCAAACGGAACTCTTTTTGATCACGGGAAAACACAGCGCTGGGGGATGTGATGCTGGCCACCAATAGATTGACCAAGCCAGCTTGGCCGGTACGATCGCTACCGCTCAACCCGATTTCTCGAGACGCATCCCGCTTTTGGGCGTCAAAGAAAAACCGGTGAGCGTCGATGATCCTGCGCTGGGCCATCTGGCATAGCCAACTGAATGGATCGCGATCTCCGAATTCAACGTCGGCCACGGCGCGGACGCAGTCAGCACTGATCTCCTGGAACATGTCTTCCGCTTCTACTTTCCGCCGGAGTGCCGTGCCGAGGTTTTTTTGGATATAGCCGATCAGCCGAGCACGGTGCAACTCGATAAATTCTGCCAAAGCTTCCGCATCTCCCTGTTTTAAGCGTTCAACCAGTTGCGCTTCGTTATCATTCATGGAACGGGATCCGGGTTTGCTGTGATTACGTAGGATCGCATTGTACCGCACAATGCCGTGGGTTAAAACGAAACAGCGGTCTTACCATTACGACGGTTTTTTTAGACACATGAACCAAAACCAACCACCGAACACGGCGTTTGAGGAGAGTTTTGTTGCCTGGCAACGGGTGGTCGATTGCCTGGAAGAATTCGCCGCTTGCTGGGATGTCTATCTTGACGCGCTGCGGGGAACTAGCGACCAATCAGAAACGCCTAAGCGAGCGACAGGTTCCCTCGAACCGGACATCGTGGACTTTATCCCTGACCTCGACCGCGAGCTCGAACATGTCGCGTTGGTTGAGTTGGTCAAACTCGATTTAGATTATCGTTGCCAAACTCGACTGGGGACCGCAGATGTTTCGGTGAGCACCCTCGCCATCCAGATAGAACGACTTGAGCTGGAGGAATACCTGAAACGGTTTCCGCAACTGTTGACGAACGGTCGCCCGCCAACCGACCTGGTTTATGAAGCGTTCCATGTTCGCAAAGCAACGGGCGATCCGCTGACAATCGAGCAGATCAAGTCTCGGTTTCCCGGCCAATCAGAGGCGCTGGTGCGTTTGTTGGCGAGCAAACAGGGCGAACAATCGACATCGCTGTTCAAATCAAGGCGTCCGCGTGAATTCAATGCGGGCGAGCAAGTCGACGATTTCGACCTGCTGACACAACTTGGCTCAGGCGCCTTTGCCACGGTTTACTTGGCCAGGCAACAGTCATTGCAACGCCTAGTCGCGCTGAAAATATCGGCCGACCAAGGGAACGAGCCGCAGACGTTGGCCCAGCTCGACCATCCGCACATCGTCAGGGTTTACGATCAACGGATTTGCCAGCAGCGTGGTTGTCGGTTGTTGTATATGCAGTACGTTGCCGGCGGAACACTCAAGGCGGCTATCGATTTTGTGCGGAGTATCGATCGTTGCCAACTCGATGGAGCCTCATTGGTCCGGGCAGTCGACATTCAACTCGACCAACAAGGGCAGTCGGTGCCAGCCGAATCGGCCAACCGCGAGTTCCTGCTGCAGGCCAGTTGGGAACAGACCATTTGTCGTCTGGGCGTTCAGTTGGCCGGCGCGCTGCAGTATGCCCACCAGCAAGGGGTGCTGCACCGCGATTTGAAACCGGCCAACGTTTTGTTGACGGCCGAAGCGAGCCCCCGACTGGTCGATTTCAACATCAGCTTTTGCTCCAAGATCGATGGCGCGAATCCGACAGCCTATTTTGGCGGAAGCCTGGCCTACATGTCTCCTGAGCAATTGGCTGCCTGTGATCCGGCCAACGGGGGATCACCCCAATCGTTAGGCCCCACCAGTGACCTGTTCTCGCTGGGAGTTGTCCTCTGGGAGACGTACTTCGGGCTGAGGCCTTTCACGGACCAGAATTTACAGGGCAGTTGGAGCCAGACCTTACAGGATCAGATGGAGCAACGTAAAAATGGCCCGGTGAAAATTGAGGACGATCGATTGGTTAGTCCGCAAAGCCGGGCGCTGCACAAGGTCTTGTTGGGCTGCCTAGTATGCGACCCGCAACAGCGAATCCAGACAGGGGAGCGTTTGCAGCACGAGTTGCAACTTTGCGCCCAACCGCGAGCCAAGGTGATTTTGCGACCGCAAGAGAACGGCTGGATTCGATTCATGCAACGCCACCCGCTGATCACATTGTTCTTGTTGGCAATGCTACCCAATATCGCGGCCACTCTGTTTAACATCTACTTTAACGGGCAATTTGTGGTGCCCGGGCTGAGTTCCGCTGATATCAGTGCGGCAACGGTGCAGGCCAAATTTACAACCATCTACCAATTTACGAATGTGATTATTTATTTTCTGGCATTCTACTTTATCGTTCGGCGATCGTTACCCTTAATCCACGCGACCAAGTCACCCGAGCTTTTCTTTGCGACAGGTTCCAGTCCTGCCGATGTGGATCGTCTGCGGCGGAAATCACTTAAGTTGGGTTCGTTTATCGCAACGGTGTGCATCGTATTTTGGGCGTCAGCCGGTTTTGTTTATCCCACCGCACTACAGCTTTGGGGTGTGCCGACTTGGCCCCAGGGCTACCTGCATTTTATCAGCGCCCATGTCTTGTCCGGCATGATTGCCGGGGCCTATCCGTTTTTAGGAATCAGTTGGTTTGCCATCCGCGGAATTTATCCGCAGTTGTCAGTCCAGCCAGGCATTGACCTGAAGGGGGATCAGGCAGAGTTGGCGGAACTTTCCAGACGCAGTTGGTTTTGGATGGCTTGCGCAATGCTGTTACCCCTGTTTGCCGTGTTGTTGATGGTCGTGTTCAGCCAAACAAGCCAGGTGCCGCTGGCAATTCTCTGCCTTGGCAGTTTCCTCGGTTGCCTGTTATTTATCTGGGGTACTCGTCGTTTACAGGCCAACATCTGGACCTTGATCGGTTTTTACAAAGGCCGTTGAACCGACCACCGTGACTACCACAATGCGGATCTGGCGGACGATTGCTTTATAGATGGCAAGATATTAGTTGGTTCAAAATCAAGCGGAGCTTCCGTCATAGATATCGTCGCCAGGTGATTGATGCCCCAGTGGGAATTCGCTTGAGTGACCGAGTTCCGCTATTCTGGACGGCAGCATCTCTCAATCATCCGGTAAAGTTTGCGTCCACCCCGCATTTATTTCGTAGACGTCACAGTAAAGAGCCGAGGTATATTCTGCTACCTTAGACCGTTGCAGACGTGTCGTTGGTTTGGGGGGACTGCCGCTATGTCGGAGTCCCATTGCGGAGCCTATATGATTTCTGGACGTTGGTCCGTTAACGCTTTGAGGCTTCCAACCGCGAACACCGGGGTTCGGTGTGAGTGGAAGATAGTCCGGGCAGTCTGCGTGGGCTTGGGGGTCGGTGCGAACCTTCGTCAGGTCCCAGCCACAAGCACATTTAAGGCGATGAAGCGTGAAGGTATACCAACTGTTAAAAAGCTGATGGATACCAACCGTATAACAACCCGGCGGGACTCTTACGACCACAAATCGGTCATGCCAATCTACTTGGACTTCAAACTGATCCTTGGGCGAGACACCCAGGCGGGCGCGGCAGCAAGGCGTTGAGCCGATCACCAAAACTCCATCAGGGATTCGCAACAAAGGCCAGATAGCGCTTGCAAGTGTGGCGCGTTGCTCTGATGGCGTTAACTCGTCCTCCAGTACGATCCGTAAGATATTAATTTCTTCGACTTCCCAGCTCAAAAACCATCCGTTGCGAGCATCCTTCATGTTCTCTCGACCATTCATTGCCTGATAAATCGCGGAGGACATACTCCATGTGGTTGGATCGTCATTTTGAATATAAAAATCGCGTCGAGGCATTGGTGGGGGCCACTCGCGTTTGGTATAGACGAGTCCCTCAATTGTTTTTTGGCTTGGCTTGCGCATCCGGCCGGTTAATGCAGCACTCTCTTCTAATATCGCAGCGGTTTTTGCTGATGGCGTTTGACTCAGTCGCAGGTGCAGTTCCGGTCGCCGAACGAGGATACTAGCGGCCTCAGCCGACAGTGTTTTGAGGCCATCTAGGTAAAGTGGTCCGCCCTGGTTTTTCAGCGCCTGAGCGATCGTCGGAGGCATGTCACGCAGGGCGTTTAAGTGGAGTGCTCCGGAGAAGCTACCTAACGCTTTTGCGGCAGGTTCAGTGAGTGATCGAAGATGATTAAGTGACAGGTCGTTGCCTGCAAACTGTCCCAGGTGGCGGGCCGCTTCTTCACTGAGGTCTTTGAGTCCATCTAGACAGAGACAAGGACTGTTGCTCTGGCAGAGAATCTTCGCTGCCTCGTCATCGATACGATCATGGAGGCTTAACTGTCGACTGTGAGTATCGTTGAGAAACCCTTGAGCCTGCTTAACATCGATTATAGTCATGCTTTCGCCTATCCGTTCGCCCGCTTGAACTCAAAGACCTGCATCCATTGATCGAGGTTGAAATCTTAAACAAAGCTGTTGAAATCTCAAGACTTCCGTTGTTTTAGTCAAACACTTATGTCGCAAGTCGTTGATCTTCGTCGCTCCGCAAGCGATCGAACCATCGAACTTCCATTTGATATTCCGCGTCGAGCGTACGACAAAAAAACGTTAGCGATTCCACGGAGCTAAGACAGCTTCAACTTCGCCGGTATGGTCCTTCGCGCATGGCCATCTGGACCAATGGGTCCCAGTTGTGGGTTTTCTGCCGTTTTTCGCCCCGTGGCATGTTTAGATTGGATGCTCAAAATGCAAGCCCAGGCCTGTGTCGAGGCGATTCAAAATTTGGTTTGAAAACATTGCGAGCGGAACAAAAACAAGTATTTTTGATACCGGTAAGCTCTTCGACTGACAAACCGATTTTTTTCCGTCGAGAAGTTGGTGCAAAATGCGTTACCTGAAAATGACGTTGCGGTGCATTTTAAAAATAACACCACTGGCATCAGCAACCAACGTATGCTTGGGGGCACTCTGCTGACTTGAACGATAAGCCCGCATCTTGGTAGTCTTCGAAAATTCCACGTTCACAGCGGCTGCATTTTTTCGGGCCATAAAAGTTCCCCAACGTATGGGCGAACGTTAGTTGAGAGAAATCGTATCCGCACGATGACTCGTAAAATATTTTTTTACGTCACACACGACGAAACGATGCCGCAAGGTAAAACTGGCATAAAGAAACGAAAAGAATTTTGTGCGTCGTGCAGCAGATCGGCGAGAGGAGGTTTTTCGGTGGCTCTAGGTGAACGAAAACGGGAGCGTCCATTAAAACCCATAAGGTTTTGTTGGCACTTGAAGTTTTTGAATTGCGTATTCTTTTCGGTCTAATTAGGCTCTTAGGGGTCTACATCGTTTCCAAGGAACCATGCCTGTGAAATTTCCATCAGTACTTGTCGCGGTCTGGCTGCTGAGCCTTCCCTCGGTTCACGCTCAGTTAGACCAGATAACGCCCAATCCGAATCCGGCGGGCAATACGATTACGCTCGATACGCCAGGATGGGTCAACCTTACTACATTTTCAAACTCTGGAACAATTAAAATTGTGCCGAACCCCCTAGGCGGGGGCAGTGAATCGGGGTTGAAAAACTATGTTTCAGGAGCGGGGGCTGCGATTCTCAACAACGAAGCGGGTGGGAGTATCGAACTTATTGGTAGCGGAGACGACGGAAAGGTCTTCTTTCTAAATATGCGTGAAGGCTCTGAAACTTTTGCTCAATTGAATAATTCTGGAACGATTGCCATCGGCTCTACGAGCGAATTTACCAATGACGGGATAGTAAGTAATTCAGGGTCATTCAGCAATCAAGGAACCGTTTCGTTAAATTTATATAGTACATTTTCAAATAACATTGGTGGCACCTTTTCTAACGAAAACGATATGACTCTCGCGAGTGGTTCGCAGGTAACTGGCAACCTCAGCAACTCGGGGACATTCGTCAATGGTTCGACAGCGACATTAACCAATGGGGGGGTTATCACTAATAGCGGTACGATGACGAATGAGGCTGGAGGTACGCTGTACTGCGAATCCAATTGGCAACAAAGTGGCTTTTTTACAAACGAATCCGGCGGCGTTTTCACGAATAACGGGTTGGTTTCATGCCAACCGCTCGACGGAAAGCCAAGCTCATTTATGTCCACTTTCACCAACAATGGAGCGATAACTAATGGCTCGAGCGGAACGTTTCTCCTCGACGAGACCGTTTTGATGAACATCGGTCAAGGTGGAACGTTCACCAACAATGGCACGCTGACCAACAGTAGCACGCTGAGCAACAATGGCACGCTGACCAACAGCGGTACTTTGACGTTTTCCAACGGGTGCGTCTTTGAAAACGCCACTGGTACGTTGACCAATTCCAATGGGGGTCGGATCAACTCGTATGTGAATGACCTCTATTTTTTCCTCTTATTAAACCCCGGCGTAACTCTGGAAAGCGGCAGCACGTTCGCCAATTACGCCAGCATGGCCAATACGGGGACGCTGACCAACGCCTCGGGTGTAACGCTGATCAATGAAGCAGCAGGCACGCTGACCAACAGCTCCACGCTGACCAACGCTGGCACCTTGGCCAATAGCGGCACCATGACCAATAGCGGCACGCTGACCAACAGTGGCACGCTGAATTTTGCAAACGGTTCCACCTTTGATAACACCGGTGGTACGTTGACCAACGATGGAACAATAAACAGTAGCGGCGGTAATTTGCTCGTGGAAAACGAAGGTGTCTTCAACAACAACGGGACGATGAGCAATCAAGTTGGAAGTCAAGGCGGTGGTGGTGTCATCACGAATAGTGCAACGCTGAACAACACGATCAACGGAGCGATTACGAATGGGGCGGGTACCAGCCTGGTTAATTCCGGTCAGCTGACAAATGATGGCGCGTTAAATATTTCCAGTGGCAGCACGTTGACCAACAGCAGTGGTGGCACGTTGACCAATGATGGATTCCTGACCAATGCAGGCACATTTAGTGTCGAAAATGGCAGTACGCTAAACAACAATTTTGCGCTTGGTAAATTCGACGAGATCTCCTATCTGACCAATAACGGTACGCTCACCAACGATGGGTATTTCGTGAATGCAGGGACGCTTAACAACAACGGAACATTGACCAATGACGTTAATGGATGGTTGCAAAATAATGGCAACATCCAAACCGAGGATGGAACGTTCATTAATAACGGAACGTTAGCCGGGTCAGGTTTAATCAATGGTGATTACACGGATCAGGGAGTCACCAAGGCGGGTAACTCCGCTGGTGTATTGACCATAAACGGTGATTTTTTCAAGGTCGATGGTAGCAAGGAAATCGAACTGGGTGGCCTGTTTGACGGGGGAGGCGACAAATCTCTGACAGAATATGACTGGTTGGATGTAACGGGTAATGTCGAACTAGCCGGGACGCTGGATGTCAGGCTGATTGATGGTTTTGACCTTCAAGCTGGCGATGCGTTTAACTTCCTCCGAGTCGGCGGAATCCTCACGGGTCAGTACGATGGACTGGGCGAGGGCGATTTGGTTGGTACCTTCAGCGGTCGGGATCTGTTCATCACCTATGGCGGTGGCGACGGAAACGATGTGGGCTTGTTCACCCGTTCCGTTCCTGAACCGGGCACGATTCTTATTTTATCGATGCTGGCTGGTCTGCGGATGACGGTCCGGCGACGACGGTAGGGTGAAACACTAAGTCAGCCACCTGTGAGAACGCAGCTTATCATCAAGACGACCTGATTTCACTTGTTGGCTCCTGCCCCCCTTTATATCTCGGCGGCCGACTCGCTGGGTGGGCCGGTGATGAAGCTGTTTTTCTTGTAGCTTTGAAGTGGGTGGGGACGACAAAATTTTATCGTGAGGGTCCTTAGACCCACGCGG
Organism: Planctomycetaceae bacterium; assembly: GCA_024232675.1. Lineage (GTDB taxonomy): Bacteria > Planctomycetota > Planctomycetia > Pirellulales > Pirellulaceae > CAJQPP01. The sequence goes on along the minus strand of JAAEPL010000555.1, from coordinate 9,470 downwards.
TCAGGCGCGTTTGCACGGGAAGAAAAGACCGCTTGGCTCATGCTTCGTGAGGTCGCGTTATGCTACGTTCTAGGCCGAGGCACAAGGATAGGCATTGCGATACTAGATGAGGTAAGCAATGCCGGTAAGGTAAGGAAACGCAGCGAAGGCATAGGAAATCCGTAAGGCATGAAAAAATGGGCAGGTAAACACCTGGTTTTCCCGCTGCATGGCAATCGGTGTCGCGTTAATTTGGGTGAATTGAAGTTAATTGATCATCTCAGCTGAGGAATAATCGAATGGGCAAACGACACCTCCTGCTAATGACCCTAGGGCTTTTGATATTTCAAAGTTCAACATTGGCCCAAAATTGGGTCGAATACGAAGGTGAATCTGGCCCGGGCAAGGGCAGGCATATTTTGTTCATCGCTTCTGACCACGAGTATCGTGGTGAAGAGACTTGTCCAGCGATTGCCAGAATCATGGCCCAACGCTTCGGATTCAAGTGCACGGTTCTTTTTGGTCAAACGCCGCAGGGGTTGATTAAACCAGGGTCCTCAAATATTCCCGGCATCGACGCCATCGACGATGCCGACATGGTCTTTCTGTTCCTTCGTTTCGTAAAACCAAACGATCAATGGATGGCCAAGTTCGAAAGTTATTTGCAGCGGGGCGGGCCGATTCTGGGGCTGCGAACAACAACGCACGCCTTTAACGGCATCGAGGGTAAGTACGCCAAGTACAACTACGACTACAACGGAGCCAATGGCTTCGTTGGTGGCTTCGGGCGTCAAATTCTTGGCGAAACCTGGAACCCGAGTCTCGGCGCTGGACATTACGGATCCAACCATAAGTACGCTACCGCCATGAACGTGGTCCCTAGACAGGCGAATCATCCCATCATGGCCGGCGTAGAGGATATGCATACGATGGCCGGAGCTTATTCAGCGGTTCCGATGCCCGACTCTGTCATCTTGGCGAACAATCAGGTTCTCTCGTCGATGCAGGTGGGAGCGGAACCGCTAACCAACAAGAAACCCCAACCAGCTGCCTGGGTAAGGAACTACAAAATTCCCTCCGGTAAAGAGGGGCGCGTTTTCTGCACAACCCAGGGCGCCTCTGAAGACATTCTCAGTGAAGGTTTCAGGCGCATGGTCGTTAACGCCACGTTGTGGTGCATGGGGATGGAAAAAGAGATCAAAGCGGATGCCGACGTTTCATTTGTTGGCCCTTACAATCCAACGACATTTAGCTTTAAGCCGTCTATCACGGATGCCAAGCCAAGTGATATTCAGGGCTGGGACACGCCTATTCTCAAGTCGAAAAACTAAAGCAGACTTCGAGGGTCGATAAAAAATAAAAGCCGCGCGCTGCTGCATTGTGTGTCGCGGAAAGATCGTTACAGGAACTTAAAAGCAAGCACAGTTGCCATGTCCTTCCTGTCGCATCAGTTGCTTGAGCGGATGGAATAAAAATGAGCGATCGATAAGGGAGAGTTGTTTTTTGGGGCCTGCTGTCCGTTCTCGACGATGATTCGATCGGCAAGGCTTTTTACTCGGCGTCTATCTTCTCGAATTCGTGAACCCACACCTCTTGGTGCTCATCCCACTCCATGCCGGGATGCATCTTGATGATTAAATCCTTGTAAAATTCCAGATTCGGATAACCTTCGCTTTGTGCGTCTGCTTCGGTCATGTTGCTTAAAACTTCTTGCCTCAAATCAGTAATGACGAAGGCCGTTCCCTCAAGCACGAATTGCTCACCGGGGTACCCGTAGACCCCGGCGCGGCGTTGTTGGTTTTTTTTACCCGCGAGTGCCGCAGTGACCAACTTTTGGTGGGTCACGAGTCGATCTATTTCACAGGTTTTCTTTGGGTATTTAGTCATAATTTCGAATTCATTTTGGAACTATTAGGAATTGCTTTGCTGTTCCAATTTCAGCATTGCCAAATTCAACAAATGAGGGGCTATGGGGGATTTGTTTTAACCCCTAGGGGCGTGTCTTAAAACAGTGTCCGAACAGCAATCGCTTGGTAAGCAAATAAATTTTACTTCCTGAAAAGACGCCAGACATACATATTCACGACCAATTGAGACGACGTTTCAATACGTTTTCGGTAATTTGGAAAAACCTCCCGTAAAACGCCATGGTTTTTCGCCATAAGCGAGATGCCACCGGCGTCCTTGTCCACGGTATCGTCAAACTGCAATGAGACAGGGAAACTGTTCAAAGCACGTGTTGAAGGACGTTAAGTTAGCTAAACTATCGGACCTCGTTACTATCGTTCACCTCTCTCGGATCTCTTAAGATGAAATTTACGCAAGTCATCACTTTAATCCTATTGATCTCAATCTTCAGTTTTGGACTCCCGGTTTCCCAGCAGACCTTGGCGAACGTACCTGCGATGAATGAATACATTAAAGTTGAAGTCCGTGGCAAGCTAAATAATGAGGTCATGGCGATTGGGGGTGAGACCACCGGTGCGGCCATTACCGCGAACGGAGTCACATGGGAACTCGACTTTTCAGATTCTCCCAATTCGCAAAGGGAATCAGCAGCGATGAACGGTAAATTGGTTGTCGTCAAGGGAGAGCTTTCGCTGAAGCGTGGAGTTGAAATTCGCCAACGCTGGATCGTCAAAGTGGATTCGATCGCAGCAGGCAATGCTAAGCAGGATTTACCAATACTCGACATCAATCATAGCAACGTCAAAAAACTGGAGGTCAGCCAGACATTTGGAGGCTTTCGCGAGACTCAGATTTTCTACACATTTCCCAAACAAAATCTAATCCTTAAAGTGAGAATCGATAATAAGAATGAGGACTTCGCCGTGACAGGTAAAGTAATAGTCTTTCCAAAATCAACAACTGCTGAGGGGCTTGCCAAGTGGTTAAACAATCAGCACTCCGACGGCCTTTTTCCAGATATCCCCCAGCCTGTTTCGACATTGGATTTGCCCGATCAACTCTGCCGTTCAATGAACCCGGAGTTTACCAATAAAGTTGAAAGCCATTTAGGCAATTTCAGCAGGTACGCAATCGAATTTGAGATTAAAGACGTTGAGGAAATCGGGGGCTTTGCGATTAAAGGTTTCTCTGGCAAGGCCAAGGTTCACCTGAAAAATGAATAACAGGATTCCCACTCAAAACAATTAACTCAGGTTTGCCTTTGTCGCTGTCATGTCGTGCGTCGCAGTTGCTCACTTCCTGACAAGATAGATCAGGTTGAAGCCGCACGCCCCCCTCCTTTATTCCCTTGCAGAAGATGACCGCGGTCTAACCGGATGACTGCAACATCTGAGCCAGTGCGGTCGCGTCGAGGTTCGGGCGGTCACGCAGGGGGATGGTTTGCGCAACACCCTTATGGAATTTGCAGCTCCCTAGCATGAGTGTAGAGCGGGTTGGCGAACACGCCGGGGAAACTTGGAACTGCGTCAGCAACAAGCCTTGTTTTACAAACGTTTTTGCGGCACGTGTCTTAATGAGCGGATTGCCGAATAGGAAGAATACCCTAGAGTCGGATCAGCAGGCATCACAAAGGTGATATGGGATTGTTTGCTTTGCCCCTCTATTTCAAGCAATATGCTATAACGACGATTCGCTGTCGGTGTCTGCCCATTACAGTCCGAGGCGATCAGAGTGATAAACAGGAGCGACACCTGTACCTTTGTTCTCTTGGTTTTTTAAGCCTTGTTAGAACGTCGAACGAACTTAACTGATTGATCATCGCAACCGCCGATAGGAGATTCACATGTTCGAAGGCATCATGATTGTTTGGTTTCTTTTAACAGGGCTTTCGCTGATTTTTGCGATCTATGACCTGGCCTCCAATACACCAGTGAGTTGGGTGCAAAAGCTGGCATGGATATTGGTCATCGCATACACCGGCCCTATCGGACTGTTCGTGTTTCTTTTGGCCTGCAGAAGTCCGGGGCCCGGTCTGCATGACGTCTTCACAAAGGCGACTTGGAAACAAGGCGTGAACAGTGAAATGCATTGCCTCGCAGGCGATGCCACGGGCATTATCTTCTGTGCCGTGGTTTTGTCCTTCTTCCCGCTCTCGCCCGGGATCGATCTGGTGCTTGAATACGCTACAGCCTGGGTTGTCGGCCTCTTCATCTTCCAGGCGTTGATGATGCTTGACATGTTTGACAACAATTACATGAAGGCGGTTCGCCGAACTATTTTTGTTGAAACCGTATCCATGAACATGGTGATGGTGGGAATGATTCCGGTCATGGTTGTTCTGCTGCATGTATTCCCTGAAAGCGATGATCCGGGGCACGCATCCTTCTGGTTCCGCATGAGCATGGGTGCTGTTGTTGGCGGATTGACTGGATTCCCGATCAACTGGTGGCTTGTTTCCAAAGGTCTGAAACATGGCTGCATGACCATCCCCGAAAAAGGCCAAGACAAGTCATCGGAGACTGCCATGCATGAACAACCTGAACATAAGATGGAAGATCATGAGCCCATGAATCACGAGGATATGGACATGTCTGGGGATATGACAGGTTGTCATGGCATGAATATGCCAACCCTCCCTGGGCTGCAGCAGGCAGCATGGATCATTGGAACCTTTGTCCTGCTTGGGATTGCTGTATATATCACGAACCTGTTTGCACCAATCACGTTCTGATCAGTTGCGAGCACTAAGCGTGCTGCACTTGTGGCGAATCTCCCGGATCGTCTCGATTCGATCGGTGAAGATCGCAACAAGCTCAGGATCAAAGTGACGCCAGGGATAATTTTCCGGCGAAAATTGGTTGCGGCGAATAGAAAAACAGGTCAGAAATCCAACCTGTTCTATTCATTTTCGTTTGCAATTTTGGGCCATTCGATTTTTTGTATTTGGCCCCCTCCATAAATCACCTGAGGCATTTGCGATAGGTAACTCTGCCCCGCGAAAACTTCGTGTAATCGTTGCTGTCCGTTAGGAAGTTTCAGGAAAACCTTAGCACCAATGGCGAGCCTGCCGTCCGCGTAATCCGCAATGCGAAGGGGGGTGCCAGGAACGGTATTTTGATTGACGTATGCCTGTAGCACGCCATTGTTTTTACCAATCACAAAATCCACTTGTGCGTCTCCGTTAAGATCGGTCGCGACCAGGCTGGTGGCATCGCCAGGCACGACGAGGCCACTTTCAGCGGGAGTCACGGCACGAAATTCACCCGTTCCCGTGCCAAGTAGAAGTAGGCTTACTCCACCATCCAGATAGCCAGATTCACGTTGCGGACCATAAAAGTTTTGCACTGCATACAAATCGAGAAAGCCATCGGAATCGACGTCCACCAGTTGGCAACCGAAAATGGCGCTGATTTGAGCCAATCTTGGCAAAGGCACGAATCGAAATGCCACCTTGCCGTCCACCGTCTCATTGATCAAAACGCCCGACTCCAAGTGATTCGCTTCGAATCGCGTTGAATCTTCGATTCGCTCGTCAGTGTAAATATCGAACAGGTCAGACGTTGCGAACTCATGAAATGTAGGTAATTTTTCGCGAACCATGGGCATGGCGGAACTGCTGCAACTGAGCCCGCGACGTGGTAAGCAGACACCATCCTCAAACTTTGCCTCGACGATGCGTTTTTTTCCGTTCCCTTCAAAATCACCGTAAAACAGCGCTGCAGGACTTTCTGACGTCGCCTTGTATTTGGAATTGAGGCCCCAATTGCCAATGACAAAATCCGTATCGCCGTCGTTGTCGATATCCCCACCGCAAATGCTGTTGTGCCAACCCTGTCGCTCACTTAATCCAGCTGCCTGCGTCTGCTCGACTAACTGCCCTTCGATATTTCGGAAAAGTTTGACGGGCCCCCATTCCAATGTCACCAGTAAATCAATCCAATCGTCCCCATCGATATCCGACCAGATTGCCCCGGTCACCATGCCACACTCGTTTAAATCGGGAGCGACTTTGGACGTCACATCTTCAAAACCCTGACCGGTATTCCTCAGCAAGGCCGATCTGGGGCTTTCCGGCCACGACCCCGGAACAATTCGGCCTCCCACGAAAAGGTCCAGCTTGCCGTCCCGGTCAAAATCGCAGACGTTGACGCAACTCCCGCTAAATCGAGTGTCTGGCAATGTCGCTGATTCGGTATACTCACCCTTGCCGTCGTTTAGGTAGAGACGATCCTGCAACGTATCGGAACCGATCTCGGCCTCGACGCCCCCGCTGACAATGTAAAGATCCAAGTCTTGATCCCCGTCGGCGTCAAAAAATACGGAGCCCATATCTTCCCGTGTGGAATGGTCTTCCAGGGCCGTAGATTTCACGGTCTCAAAAACGCCATCACCCAAGTTTTCGACCAATCGCCCCTTCGAAAAGGCGGCTCCTCCTAGATAGAAATCGAAATCGCCATCCCCATCGAAATCGCCCCAAGCCATTCCGGGACCCAGTTGAGAATATTGGTTTGGTAACAGCGGCTGTTGGGCGAAATCATCAAATGAAAACTCGCGATGCTGGAACTTCGCCAATGATTCACTCGGTGCGAACATGGTATCCGATGCGATCGCGGGCGGCCGCTCCGCATCTTCAGTCTCGATGATGGTGTAGGTTTGATTGACCTTCAGGTCACGAAATTCCTGGACGTTGCCGCTAGGCCAAATGACCCTCGCTTCGCTCACCGACTCAAGATCACCCACTCCAAAGTGCAGGATGGGTTCGTGCGTTGACATGAAACCTCGGGCGTTGCTGCTATAGCGCACTTGCATCAAATTACCTTGAGCGTCACGTAATTCGATTCGAGCCCCCAGGCTGTTTCGATTTCCGCGTTCACTTAACAGTTCAAAGCGAATGGCATTTCCTGATTCCAATTCATTTCGATACAAACGTACGGGCTCTTCAAACCCAGTGATCACCAGATCCAAATCACCATCATTATCCAGATCTCCCACACCGGCGCCGGTGCTGACCCCCAAGTGATCGAGGCCCCATTTTTGCCCTAACTCCTTAAACTTCAGCTCCCCCTGATTTTGAAAAGCCAAGTTATTCAATCGATAGGGTTCCTGAGCAGTCCAAAAATCAAAGTTCAGGTCTGCGACCTGCTTGGCTGTCAGCGAGCTACGCTTTTCCTTTATTTGCTTATCGATTTGATCCCGTAAGTCACTGTTGAAAAAATCGCGGGTCATACCGTTGGTGCAAAAGAGATCTTGCCATCCGTCGTTGTCAAAATCTGCGAATTTCAATGCCCAAGTCCAGTCAGTCTTGGCTAGTCCCGTCAAAAAGGCCACCTCCATGAACCGTTCGGTACCCGTATTGCAGTACACCGCATTTCGCATGTATTGAGGTGGATCCGGCACATTCAAGAACCAAGCATCACTATCCGGCCCACCCATGTTGCCCATCGATAACTTATCGCGGTAATGCGTCGTGCCAGCCATGTCGGAGGCGATGTAATCCAACCGACCATCGTTGTTGATATCCGCAAAATCAGAACCCATGGAATACCACGGCGTGTGAGGAATCGCATCGGATATGACATCGGTAAACGTCACCTCGCCCTCGTCATTAACGCCGTTGTTTCGATACAGGAAATCGGGACCTTTGTAGTCGTTGGACACGTATAGGTCGGGCCAACCATCCGAATTGTAATCCCACCAAGTGGCGGAGAGCCCAATATAGGGTTGCCAACCGATGCCCGATGACTCCGTGACTTCGACGAATCGTCCACCATCGTTGCGATACAAATGATCAAATTGCCCGGCTCGGGACCGAATCGTGGAACCATCCGGTTTCGTAACCAGGAACATCTTCTCTCGATCCTCATCGGCGATACGAGGTGGCTTGCCAGGTTCGCGAATCACTTGGGCGGGTCTCGTGTCTTTAGGCGACCGAAAATTAGTGACGAGATATCCGTCCAAGTCACCATCCCGATCGTAATCGGCGAATGTCATCACGACGCTGGCACCCTCAAAGTCCAAGCCGAATTCGGCCGCTTCTTCCGTAAAGTGATCACCTCGATTGATATACAGCCGGTTGGGGCAATCAAAACCACACAGATACAGGTCCAACCGCCCATCGTTATTAATATCAACAAAAGTCGTGCCGGTCGCCCACATTCCATCGGACTCGATGCCCCATGCCTCGGTCACATCTTCAAATTGCATACCACCTAAATTGCGAAACAGGCGGCCAGTATCCGTTTGTCTTGCCACAAAAACGTCCTGCCACCCATCTTGGTCGATGTCGCCGATTGCGACACCACTGCCAAACGTGCCCGTTACTAGGCTGCGATGTCGCTCAGGTGGATCCCAAACGTGTAATGAATCCAAGCCCGTCTGCTCGGGCGGCAACGATATGAATTTCCCTGCATTCGTACCCTGTTTTAGGAATTCCTTTGCGGAAATTTCCGGTTCTCCGACTAAACTAATGTGTTTTACCTCCGGGGGGAGGCTTTTCGCACGAAAAGCGAAATGGCGATAGGCACTAAAAACCACAACGGCTACGACGGCCAACAAGACGATAAGAAGACCGGATACACTACTTTTGGAAATTTTCACAGCCGCGTTTATTTTCAAATCCAGATGGTTTTAGAAACGGCAGGGATTAACGCTTCCAGTCGGAAATCGACAGGTTGCACGCCAACGATTCACTCTCCCCAACGATACCATTTCAAATTTAATTACTATCGCCCTCTCGAAACACCCTTTGTTCCGATATCGGACGAAATCACCCCGTATATAATCCGGAGCTCACTTCCTTATGAAAAACAAGGTATTACTGATCGGCTGGGATGCCGCAGATTGGAAAGTCATCCACGAATTAATGGATGAGGGCAAAATGCCCACGTTACAATCGATGGTTGAACGGGGCACTATGGGGAATCTTCGCACCTTGAATCCACCATTATCCCCGATGTTGTGGACTTCAATTGCCACGGGTAAACGACCGTACAAGCATGGAATCTATGGATTCACCGAACCCACCCCCAGTGGGGATGCGGTCCAACCCATGACCAATATATCGCGTTCTTCCAAAGCGATTTGGAATATCCTCAATCAACACGATCAAAAATCGGTCGTCGTCGGTTGGTGGCCCAGTCATCCGGCAGAGCCCATCCGAGGTGCTATGGTCTCCGATTTTTTTCACAAATCGCCAAAAAAACCCGGCGATGCGTGGCCTCTTCGAAATAACTGCGTTCACCCTCCGGAAAAGTTGGCGGAGATTGGGGAACTGCGGGTCCATCCGATGGAGCTTACCGCTGAGGATATTCTACCTTTTGTTCCAGACGGTAGCGAAATTGATCAAACGAATGATCGTCGCATCGCCAGCGTAATGAAAGTTACGGCAGAGTGCTCTTCGGTTCACGCCGCAGCCACCCATCTACTGGAAAGCGAGCCTTGGGATTTTGCAGCGATTTACTATGACGCTATCGATCATTATTCCCACGGTTTTATGAAATTTCGGGCACCCCAACAAAAACACATCACAGACCACGATTTCAAAATGTACCGGCATGTTGTCGATACGGGGTATATCTATCACG
>JAAEPL010000554.1 GCA_024232675.1 Planctomycetaceae bacterium | reverse complement strand
GTGCCCAAGCGCAGCGGGAAATACGAAAGGGGCCCGTGAATGGGGCGGCGGAGTATAGGATCGCCGCCGCAGGGCAGCAAGCCAAAAGTTGAGAGACCCTGAAACACCTTCGTTACAGAGATTGCTAGCAGATTATCGCGGCTTGGCTCATTCGCCAACCAAACCCAGCAAGCGGATGAAAATGACAGTCACCTCGGCGATTGGAAGTCCCAAACCGAGAAATTGACCGCCGATCCACAAGGCTCGTAATTTCCGGAAGAACGCAACAAAAAACGCCCCGAATGTAGAATCGGGGAGTGGGTTAGGCCTTTTTGTGTACAGCTGAGTGACTAGATGCCGTCTGGAACTGCACCGCCCATGTCCATGGTGGAGTTCATCGCTTCGTCCAAACTATCTAGCTGCGAAATCAAGATCTGCACAGGCACCCCATTTCTGGTAGTTCGCAAAGATGCCAGCACTTTTGATACTGCATCCGCCATGCTTTCATCCATTTGAAGCAATGGGTCCACGTGTGAGCTACCAACCGAATTGCCTCTGCCCTCGGCGGCGAGCGTGAAAAGCAGTTCCGCCCTGCAAATTTTCAAAAACCGCTGTGGCTTAGGCGCTCGGGTTGCTGGAATTACCGCCACCAAAAGGATCGTCGTCTTCGGCCTTTTCTTTCGGTTTGCTCGAATCCTTGTCATTGAAAGGATCATCTTCCGCCGTTGCCGGTTTGCTGGAGCTGCTGCCACCGAAAGGGTCGTCATCTGCCGTTGCCGGTTTGCTCGACCCCTTATCATCGAAGGGATCGTCATCGGCGGCCGGCGTGGCTGGTTTAGCGGTTGGCGGGGCAACCTTTTCGATGACTTTTTGTGTGCGTGCTGCCAAAGGTGCGGCAAACGGAGTGCCTGGATTAACTACGCCATTAACATCGGGCAAGTTGGATTTAATAGGCTTTGCGTTTTTCGGCACGGCATCGGGAATCACGGGCGTCTTGGCCTTGTCGGCAGCGCTTAATTCGGCGTTCCCTTTACGGATTTGTTCAGCGAGGAATCGTGCTTCTCGACGTGCTTTTTCAATTTGCATGCGATAGTCACCTTGGATTCGTTCCAGAGCTGTACCGACATCGAAATGACGGTTCTGAGGCGAAACCTCGATTAAGGCTCCGGCCATGTAATCGTTATTAGCTGATTCCATATCACCGTTTGCGGCCATCGTTAAACCGCGAAAGTAGTAGATGCGAGGATCTGTTGAGCCTTGTTCAATCGCCTGCCCAAAAATATCGGCAGCTTCTTCGATTTGCCCGGCGAAAAAGGCGTGAACTCCCTGGCCATATAAGTCTTCCGCATCCGCGGGCGATTGAGCCTCTGCCGATAATGCCGGCATCAGGCAGGTGACGGCCATGATTCCTGTAAAAAGCAAACGACTCATTTTCAAACTCCTTGGGTTTAGCAAACAACGCGATGCGAACGGCACGAATAGTGAATG
>JAAEPL010000553.1 GCA_024232675.1 Planctomycetaceae bacterium | reverse complement strand
TGGTCTTCACCGCCGAGTGGAGTCGCTTGCAGTACTTTTTGATAAAGATTGATCGCCAAATCGATTTCGCCTGTATAGAACAGGCTATCAGCGAGGGCGATTTGATCGGGAGGCGTGTCTAAAATGCGGGTCGTTTCGATTCCGCCCAACGGTGATGTTGTATTCGCGTCCGCTGTGTTGGGGGTGGGGTTGGTGGGCGTGACAGAATTATTGCCTGTCTCGGGGGGCGGCGTGATATTGGCTGGAGTCGGGTCGTTGGACGAAGGAGCCTTTAGCCTGGCCGCTTTTTGCAATTCCATCAATTTGCGAATGCGAGATCCAATCTGATCGATTTGCCGCGATGCCTCCAATTCTTCCGTGAGGGCATCCTGTGTGATATCCCGAGGAGTGGGTAGTTCTTCAATTTGCTGAAGGCTCTGGTCGGAGGCATTTAGCTCGACCTGTAAGTCGGGGTATTCCGATAGGTTTTTCCGCAGGGCATCGAGGTCGATTTTGGGAATCGGAGGAATATTAGTTTGAGGTGTTAGAGGATTTGCCGGCGTCTCTTGAGTGGGCAAACGCTCTTGCTGATAGCCAATACGACAAGCCGATGAGACATCGATTAAGAGCAGAACGCCAAGGGCACCCAAGGCAAATCTCAATCCATTCTGTTGAACGGCAGCCATTAAGTAAGATCGAATGTTCATCGGGATGCCTCCGCCGTAAGTATTTCCGCTGACATCGGAGCCAACCCTGAAAAACATAATGCCGCCGTGTAGTGATCCCCCTGAGCTTGGTAGATTTCACCCATGATTTTTAACACTTCACCATACACTGACTTGGCCTCAGGGGTGGCGAGTACGGTTTCGCACAATCGCATGCACTCTGCGTAATTGCCGAGTTGGTATTCCACGTCAGCGAGGCGTGCTCTGAGGATAGGGTTGTTCATAGCTTGAGGGGTGTTGAGTGCCTCTTGGAGTACTCGCTGAGCGTCGTTCAAGAGCTGTTCTCGGACTAACAGTTCGCTGAGTTGCTCGACCGAGTTTTGTAGCAACCATTGACTTTCACTTTTTTTAACCACGCGATGAAGTGCGCGGATCGCTTCCTCCGCAAACCCCAGTCGCTGCCATGCTTTCGCTTTCAGCAAATCGCCACTGTTTTGCAATGCAGTAGGCCAATTAAGGCTGGCCAGCGAGGTGAGCAAGCGGCGGCTTGAATCCAGAGTTTGCCCGGAAGATTCGTAATCGCAAAATGCCCGCAAAAAATTCGCCGACATGTTTAGTTCCGAGCCCCGCAGAAATTGTTTTGAATCTCCCAGAGTAGCAACGGCCAAACGTGGGCGGCCGCTTAAAACGTAAGTAGAAGCGATGCCCAGTGTTGATAGTTCTTGGAAAAATACTTGGTTCGTGCTGCGAGATGCACGCAGGAATGCAGTGATCGCCGCATTGTGATTGCCTAATTGAACCTGAGTTTGTCCAATCCGTAGCCAGGCAACGGTTTTAATCTCACCCTGTTCGTTGGAATCAACAACGTTTTCAAATGACTCGATCGCCTGTAAAGGGTCACCGTATAAGGCCTGCAGTTGACCGAGATTAAAATGCACCGCACGGCGTAAACGACTGTCGATCGGTTTGCCCGTTAACAAATCTTCGTGCAACGCTAACGATTGGCGGATTTGGCCCAACTGAAAATAGAGGCCCGCCAGCTGGAATCTTAGATAGGCGACATGGACGTGCGCGGGGGCCAGTAACACAACTCGGTTGATGATGCGTACAGCCGCGTTATGCCGCAATAGCTCACCAATTTCTGGCGAGACTTCTGTTAAAGCAAAAATGGTCGTTACCCCATCCTTCAGCCGCCAACCCAAATTAAACGGCAAGGTTTGTACATCCAAAATGGTGGGTAAGCTTATGTGCTTCAGGTCGATACTGATCGTCTGTGTCTCTGCAATTTTCCGCGCCTCCTCGGTGATCGTAATCTCGACCCCCAACTTGGTCATGGTCCATTGCATTAGCATTTCCAAAGGGACGCGATCACCAACGTAGCTGGCAAAAATATCATCTGGCTGCTCGCCCGCCTTCATCACGTGATCAATATTTACGCGGTTTGACTGGGAACCAGGTATCGCGAGATTGCCATTTTGGGAATATGCAGCATTTTTCGTTTCTTGTGACGAATGGTTTTCTTTTAATAACGAAATTTGCCGAGCAACACTGAGAGCTGGTTGGAAGCCTTGAATCAAAGACCGATCGTGTAGCAAGGGCATGGCCCAACGATCCGTTTGATTGGCGAAGCTAAGTCCTAAAATTGGTAACGCCTCTTCATCGAATCGGTTATGTAGCCCTTCTTGGTCGGCCAACATGAAATTGCGCCAAACCAAACGTCGCCCACTGGTCATGTTGCCCAATTGCAGGCGACAGCGTGCTTTGCCGTTTCGACAGCCTGATGCTAGTTGAGATTGCGTCGTGCGGTCTGCTATCACCGAGTAGTAGTCTTCTGCTCGATCAAAATCCCCCGATGCTTCGAAGCAGAGAGCAATACGGAATAAAAGCTCATCATCGGAATCTTCGATACGTTCGGGAGCCGCGTTTAGAAGATGAGGAATGGCGCGTTTGTAACGATCATTCTGAATAAGCTTCTCAGCGACCTCACGCTGCTCTTGGGGATCCATAGGTGGGATCGGGTTGAGCAGTTCCGCAGCACTCTCTGGGGCTGGTTCAGTTGGTTCTATAGCTGCCTCGGTTTGAAACCGTGTCTGAAAGAACCCGCCAATTAGCACGCCTAACGCGATTAAGGCCGCTAGCATCGCTAGGCGAATCAGCGTTTGCTTTTTGCCGGCCATAACGTTGCTGCTCGATGAATGAAACTGATCGCACAATTGACCTGACCGTAATGATCGTCAAAGTGCGTCTAAATTACCTAACACACAAATCTTCGTCGTCTTGGGAGCTGAAAGAACTTTAGATTTTGTAGACAAGTTTTGTGCAAGCAGAACGATGACGTAATTGTCTCACCAATTTCAACGAGGAAGTTCAGTGAATATTAACGATTTGCCAGGTGGTTCCCCAGAACGCATTCCGGGTTCATCAAGAATCAACAAGCCCCACGCCAAATTCGGCGAGACGGCAGACGCTATCCCAGAGAGCGTCGATTCAGTAAACGCACAACATACTCGTGACCCGGAATTGGTAGGTTTGGTTGAAAAAATGGACGATTCATCGGAAGTTCGAACTGATCGGATCGACGCTGTTAAGCAGCAGATTCAAGCAGGTAATTTCCTTAGTCGTGAATCGGCCGAAGCCACTGCCAAGGCATTCCTGCGTTAACCAAATCACACTCAGTCTTAGAAGCACGATCTAGCGCCATCGGAAGGGATTCGCCGCGCACCAATAGGGAACAGTCGGGCTTTCAATCTTATTTCTCTTCTATTGGAGGTTAGAACCCAATGAGCATTACACTAGCTAATAATGTTGGCGCTTTGAACGCACAACAAAACTTAAATCGCAGCACCACATCCTTGAATAAATCGCTTGAGCGATTGTCCTCGGGTCTGAAAATCAACCGTGGTGCTGATGGCCCTGCAGGATTGGTTATTTCGGAAAAACAACGAGCTCAAATTGCTGGTTTGAAACAAGCCATTCAAAACTCGGAAAAAGCCACTTCCATGGTGCAGACCGCTGAAGGTGCTTTGAATGAAATCAATAGCCTGCTCGTAAAAGTACGTGGCTTGGCTTTGGATTCGGCGAATGCCGGGGTTAACGATAGCGACACTTTGGCTGCCAACCAAGCCGAAATTACGAACGCGTTGGCATCGATCGATCGTATTGCTTCCAACACTCAGTTTGGAACCAAAACGTTGCTCGATGGTACCGCTGGT
>JAAEPL010000552.1 GCA_024232675.1 Planctomycetaceae bacterium | reverse complement strand
GAAAAAATAGTGAAATAAGTTGATTTCGCGAATACGCCTAAGTGGGAAGCAGGCGGTCACCAAGCAGGCAATCTCTTTTGTTTTATTTAGGGCGAGATGTTTTGCACTCACAGAAGCTGACCGTGGCCATGAGGAATGCAGCAATCAATGAGCATTTTATGGTTACCATCATGAGGTATTTCTACCCTCATTTTTTTCGGTGGATTTGGTGATTGCTCGGGAACCGTCGGTTAGCGGTCGATAGCCTCACCCGATTCGTCGCCGAGCAAGGCGGGAACAGCACACCGAAACATCGAGTCCGCCTTGGATGTAAGCCTTGGGTCAACGGCATGAACTAAAAATCGCTCGAGGGAATTCACCAAGATTTTTAATGCTCTATGCGCCCCTTTTTTTCAGAAATAGCTGAGCCGAATATTTACCCGCAACCTTCCCTGCCGACATGATTTTCGGTTTTTTATGCCTTGGGTAGAAACCAAATGGTTCGCATCGAAAGGCATAAACGCAGTAAGTCACAAAAGATCGAAAGGAAATGGATTTTCTGAGTGACGTTTTCTATGTATTCGGCACTCATTTCATATCGAGCATGGACGGTTAGGAAGATCTGTCGATTAGGTTTCGGGGCAAAAACTTTTGGAGTGAGCTATGAATTTTACGAGACGAAAAGTGTCGTCTGCAATTGCTGCGCGGTTTTCGAAACCGGTATTTGTTACCGCGATGGTTTTCGTGACAGCTTGGGTTTCAGCGGCTAGTGGTCAAGGCGGCCGGGAGATTTATGTTGACCCTGTTCGTGGCAACGACTTGTCTAACTCGGGGCTGGTCACGTCAGCAGCTTTCAGAACCATCACACATGCGCTCATGCAGGCCCAACCAGAAAACGTCATCGTTTTATTGCCTGGGAAATATTCGCCATCGACAAATTTTGAAACCTTTCCTCTTAACATGAAAGACGGCGTTTCAATTCAAGGGACTAGTGCCCT
>JAAEPL010000551.1 GCA_024232675.1 Planctomycetaceae bacterium | reverse complement strand
TCGCTACGCCTCCCCATCGAATTACGCCGCGGCGGCATTTCTGGTTTCACGGATGCTTGTAAGTTATGATTGGCAATCTCGTGGTCTTGTGGCTGCAGAAGTAACGATGCCATATTCGGTCGCGTTAACTGCGCGTGATTTTGATTCGATCTAAACCAAACGCCTTTGCAATGAAAACACTCCTTATCGCCATACTGGCACTTGCATTTTCCCCCTTTCAATTAGTAGGGGACGAGCCTAAGACCGAGCTCGAATTTTTTGAGCCGGTACAAAAGAACATTCAAGACTGGACGGTTTTTGTTGAGCCTGTCATGGTCGGTGAAAAACAGACGGAGGGAGATCGGCTGGCTCTGCAAATGCTTGAAAACCATTTGCAAAGAATTCAGGTGTTGGTTCCTCCCAAGGCACTCAAGAAATTGAAGACAGTGAATATTTGGATTGAACGCGATCATCCTCGATCCAAAACGATGTGTTACCACCCAAGCGAATCATGGTTACGCGCCAATCAACATGACCCGAGACTGGCCAGGTGCGTCCATATCAGCCAAGCCGCTCAACTGATTTCGCGACAACAGATGTTGAAGCATCCAGCGGTTGTCCTGCATGAGTTGGCTCATGCGTATCACGACCAATTTCTAGGTTTTGGAAACGCAGAGGTCGAGGCAGCTTATTCAAAGGCGAAACAATCAGGAAGTTATGATGAAGTCATGGACCATCTTGGGAACAACGTGCGTCATTATGGGATGAATAACGCGAAAGAATATTTTGCGGAATCAACGGAAGCCTACTTTTATCGCAATGATTTCTATCCATTCGTACAAGGCGAATTAAAAAAACACGATCCTTTAATGTTCGAAGTGCTAAAACGAC